>CAJXPC010000019.1 GCA_913057845.1 uncultured Pseudomonadota bacterium | reverse complement strand
CCTCTCTATTCGTCGGCAGCGTCAGATGTGTATAAGAGACAGGTTCTGTCCCGCTTAAAGTTTTTGCGTGGTACGGTTTTTGATGTGTTTGGATTGACTTCTGAGAGAAAGATGGAGCGTCAACTCATTGAGGATTACCGCTTGTTGGTTGAGGAGATTGCCGACACCGTGAACCAAACAAATATTGAAGTAGCTAAGAAACTCTTATCTTTACCGGAGGAGATACGTGGCTACGGACATGTTAAAGAGGCCAGTGTCATTCAGGTGAGGCAGTCGTGGCGAGCTTTGCTTGATCAGTACTCTGCCGCAGGAGCAGAGCGCAAAGCAGCTTAAGAGCAGCTGTGTTTGTTAAAAGAAGTATGGCCCGATAGCATCTATTTGTGCGGTTACCAGCGCGTCAACTTTGTGTTCGATAACAGTAATTGCTTCAATGCTGTCGTTGATGTTGGTTGCGATCACAGAATGTTTTTTTTGGTGTAGTGTCTCGACAAGTTGGGGCGTAATTAACTGCTGTGGAATGAAAATGCAGTGGCACATTAATTTTTCATGGCTGCTTTCGTCCCGGGCCAATTTGTCGTTCCAAATAAGGCCTCTTGTAACGTCAGGAGCAATGTTCATTAATGTGGTTAACGTTAGAGCGCTTTTAGATGCGATCAAAGGGAAGAGTGGTTTTTCTTTGCCAATTCTTTCTAGAATATCAACGCTAATTTCTGCGATGGCTCCTTCTTGGCCAGCGCTTGGTTTTAATTCGATTATGGGCCGTATTTCCAACTCGGCACATGCTGAAAGTGCTTGATAGAGCGTGGGTAACTTCTCTCCTATGTATTCGTTTCCGTAATCACTACCAATATCTAAACCATTCATTTGATCGAAAAATAATTCGCTCGCAAGCCCTGAGGCCCCGGTCACTAGATCAAGTGATTCATTAGCCAAGAGGATGGGTACACCATCTGCAGTTAAGCGAACGTCAAAATGGACGTTTTGGAACCCGAGGTTCCTGGCATTTTTAATACCAGCTATTGAATTTTCGGGAGCGATGATGCCTCCAGTTCTGTAGCTGATGACTTTTTGTCGGGATGCGAATGATTGGTTTTCTAGCATGGTTACATTATACGAGATGCCAGTATGTGAGCATCTGATAGATTTAGAGGTTTTAATTAATGATTAGCGTTATTCTAGCGTCCTATTTTAGATAAAATCTCGGTTTGTGCGATATACTAATTTCGTTTAATTAAGGTTCCCTAATGCCTATCTATGAATATCTTTGTTCCTCGTGCGGTAAGAAACATGAGGCACTTCAAAAAATCTCGGAAGACCTTTTGGTCGATTGCCCTAAATGTGATGAGCCATCGCTGGTGAAAATGGTAACCGCTGCCGGCTTTCAGCTGAAGGGTGGCGGTTGGTATGTGACTGACTTTAAAGATAAAAAACAACCTTCTTCAAGCAAGAGTCCTGCGGATGTTGGCGGTGATAGTAAGGTCAGTGGGAGCTCCTCTGATGCGAAGAGTACGAATGAAACTAAATCAACCAAAGAGTCTTCAACGGACGGCGACTAAGAGTTACCGCATTTTTTGTTTCTGCGGGACCGAATAGTGTTGTAACGCCACTTTTTAAAAATAACGGAAAATAATAGCAATGCGAACAAATTATTGTGGGTTAATTGATTCAAGCTATTTGGACCAAGAGGTTCATTTATTCGGCTGGGTTCATCGACGGAGGGATCACGGCGGCGTCATTTTTATTGATCTGCGGGACCGAGAGGGTATTGTTCAAGTGGTCTCTGATCCTGATAATGAACAAGCCTTTGCGGTCAGTGACCGTGCTCGAAGTGAATACGTTTTGCGGATAAAAGGGCGAGTGCGGCGGCGACCCAATGGAACGGTGAACCCTTCATTAACGAGCGGTGAAATAGAGGTTTTGGCGGATGATATTGAAATTCTTAATACATCAGAGACGCCACCTTTTACCATTGACGAGGAAGAGCCATCAGAGATGGTTCGATTGGAGAACAGAGTTTTTGATTTGCGTCGTCCTCAGATGCAAGCGAATCTGAGACTGCGGTCTCGCGTTTCAAAATACTTGAGAGATTATTTAGACCAAAATGGGTTTATTGACGTAGAGACGCCGATTTTATACAAATCGACACCAGAGGGTGCTCGTGAATTTCTAGTGCCATCTCGTATGCATGATGGTGAGTTTTATGCGTTGCCACAGTCGCCTCAGCTATTCAAGCAAATGTTGATGGTCGCAGGGTTTGATCGATACTATCAAGTTGTTAAATGTTTCCGTGACGAGGATTTGCGGGCGGATCGTCAGCCTGAGTTTACGCAGATTGATATTGAAACTTCATTCCTTGATGAGTTTGAAATAAGACAGATCATGGAGGACATGATTAGAGGCTGTTTCAAAAACACTCTACAGGTTGAGTTGCCCGATACATTTCCAGTGATGCCATACGATGAGGTGATGCATTTGTACGGCAGTGATAAACCTGATCTACGAATCCCGCTTAGGTTTACCGACATCACTGAGTTAATGAAGGCAGAGGAATTTAAAGTATTCAGGTCAGCCGCCGATCTTGTGGATGGACGAGTAGTTGCGTTAAGAGTTCCTGGAGGCGGGGAGATCAGTCGAAAACAGATTGATGATTACACAAAATTTGTCGCGATCTACGGCGCTAAAGGTTTGGCATATATAAAAGTCAATGATGTGGCTGGTGGCATTGAGGGATTGCAGTCCCCCATTATTAAGTTCCTCTCAGAAGAGGTTGTATTAAAAGTAGTGCAGCTCTCTGGTGCAATAAACGGTGACATTATTTTCTTTGGTGCGGACAAAAGTCGGATTGTTAACGATGCGTTGGGTGCTCTGCGTGAGAAACTGGGGCGGGACCTTGGCTTAGTTGAGCCCGGATGGAAGCCGCTTTGGGTGGTTGACTTTCCTATGTTTGAGTATGACGAAGACTCAAACCAATGGTCTGCCCGCCACCATCCATTCACATCACCAAAAGATGGACACGACGCGCACATTGATACAAACCCAGGCGCTGCCTACGCTAAAGCCTACGATATGGTCTTGAATGGTTGGGAGATTGGTGGCGGCTCGGTGCGTATCCATCAGCCTGAATTGCAAGAGAAAGTTTTCCGTTCATTAAAGATAACTCCGGAGGACCAGCAAGCTAAATTTGGATTCCTGTTAAATAGTCTGAAATGGGGTGCTCCTCCGCATGGTGGTATTGCCTTTGGTCTTGATCGGATCGTCACGCTTATGTGTGGGGCAACATCGATTAGGGACGTCATTGCATTTCCTAAAACGCAGCGCGGACAG
The DNA here is from genome assembly GCA_913057845.1 of uncultured Pseudomonadota bacterium. GTDB lineage: Bacteria > Pseudomonadota > Gammaproteobacteria > Burkholderiales > Eutrophovitaceae > Eutrophovita. The sequence continues at coordinate 9,051 of CAJXPC010000019.1, read as the reverse complement.
GATTTATTGACAGGAGCGCCTTCTGCGGTGACGGATGCACAGTTGCGTGAACTACATATTCGTCTTCGCAGTGCCGCGAAGACTGTGACAACCAATACAACCGACGATTAAATTCGCATTATGTTGCCTGAGCAAAGGCGAATCGAGTCATACAAGATTCCGGTATCGGTTCTAGTGGTTGTTTATACCGCAGACTTAGAGATCCTGTTGCTTGAGCGGGCCGACCGAGATGGTTTTTGGCAGTCAGTAACAGGAAGCAGGGAATTAAACGAGTCTTTAGATCAAACTGCAGTTCGAGAACTGAGTGAGGAAACGGGCATTAATGCGTCTGATTATGCGTTATCTGATTGGAAGATTTCAAACGAGTTCGAAATCTTTAAACATTGGCGTGGTCGTTATGCTCCTGGCGTCACCCATAATATGGAGCATGTGTTCGGCTTAGTTGTCCCAGAGAGGGTGTCGATTAACATATCTCCTCGTGAGCACACTCAGTTTGGTTGGTTTCAGATTGAGGAGGCTATTGATCGAGTTTTTTCTTGGACAAACGCCGATGCTTTGCGGTTTTTGTTGGACACTAATTCCAGTTTGCGCTGAGGTTTGCGCCTCGTTAGAAAATATCTCATGTAAACTTCGTAGTGATAGCGGTTCGAGGGTTTAATGTGGATAGTGTTCCATTGATTAATTCAGTTTTTGTGTGCGGAAAGTAAGGCGGGTCATGGAGTTAGTAACGAGTAGAGATTTTTTGGATTACCGTGATCGTTCTGACGAGGAATGTCATGGGCTTATCAAAAGAGCTAAGGCTAGCCTCGGAGAAGATTTGGTTATTCTCGGTCATCATTATCAAAGAGCGGATGTATACCAACATGCCGATTTGAGAGGTGATTCTTTAAAGCTCTCAAAACTTGCATCCCAAACAAATTCAGAGCACATCATTTTTTGTGGTGTTCACTTTATGGCTGAAGTGGCCGACATCATGTCTAAGCAAAACCAAAAGGCGTTACTTCCTGATTTAGCTGCGGGATGTTCGATGGCCGATATGGCTAATTTGTCTAAGGTTAATCGAGCCTGGAATGAGATCAAGTCCGTTCTCGGTGAAGAGATGTCGGTGACGCCAATTACTTATATTAACTCTGCAGCAGATCTAAAAGCGTTTTGCGGGGAGCGTGACGGTATTGTGTGTACGTCATCGAACGCTTCCCGGGTCGTCACTTGGGGGTTAGGTCAGCGAGAAAAGATTTTGTTTTTTCCTGATCAGCATTTAGGTCGTTGGTCTGGGCATCAGCTTGGTTTAATCAACGAGACTGATATGAAAGTTTGGGATCCAGATTTGTGGATGGGTGGGCTCACTGAGGAGGAAATTAAGCAAGCAAAAATACTTTTGTGGAAGGGGCACTGTTCGGTACATCAAATGTTCCAGCCTGAGCATATCGCGCGATTCCGTGAGAAACATCCTGAAGGTCATGTTATTTCGCACCCGGAGTGTCGATTCGAAGTTTGTGAGCAATCCGACTTTGTTGGCTCGACAGAATATATCGTTCAGACAATTGCGGCAGCCAAGCCAAATACGCGTTGGTTGGTTGGCACTGAATTAAATTTAGTTAATCGAATCGCTGAAGAATTTCGATCAGAAGGCAAGGTGGTTGAGTTTATGTCGCCGCTTGTGTGTATGTGTTCTACGATGAATCGTATAGACCCCCAACATCTTGCGTGGCAAGTTGAGAATTTACTTGATGGTACTTTGGTAAATCAAATTTGTGTGCCTGAGTCAGACAAAGGTATGGCGCGAGTTGCTCTAGAGAGAATGTTGTCGATTTCTTAAGTCCCTATGAGGGTTGCTACCTGTTGTTTGATGCGTAAGGGTTACCCCGTGGGCCTTGATTTGTGACGAAAACTAATTGGGTGACTTTAAAGTCTCTGGCACCGTATCTCTGGGATTTTAAATATCGGGTCATCGTCGCACTCGTATTTCTAACTTTAGCCAAAGTGGCCAATGTGTCGGTGCCCCTAGTGCTCAAGGACGTAGTGGATTCACTTTCGTCTCAGAATCAAGTTATTTTCCTGCCGCTTGCGCTTCTACTTACTTATGGGGTTCTAAGGCTTTGCGCCGTCGTATTTGCTGAATTGCGTGATGTGGTTTTTGTCAAAGTAACTCGCCGTGCAACCAGAAAAATAGCGCTAAAGGTATTTCGACATCTCCATGACCTAAGTCTTAAGTTTCATTTAGAGCGACATACAGGAGGTATTTCTCGTGAGATAGAGCGAGGAACGCGTGGCATTTCAATCCTGTTGACGTATTCATTATTCTCGATCATTCCCGTCATACTAGAATTTGCTTTTGTTGCTGCGATTTTGTTGGATCGTTTTGACTGGAGATTTACAGCCATTACTTTTTCAGCAGTATTTTTTTACTTGATTTACACCTTTTTTGTGTCTGAATGGCGAATGAGCATCCGTCGTGAAGCTAATGAGTGGGATACACGATCGAATTCCCACGCAGTCGACAGTCTTCTTAATTACGAAACGGTTAAATATTTTAATAACGAGGATTACGAAGCGGAAAGATACGACACATTTCTGCGTGAGTATGAAACGGCTGATGTCAAAACCGAGACCTCGCTTGGACTACTTAATATAGGGCAAAGTGTAATCATAGCCTTAGCGGTTACGGCGCTAATGATATTAACCTCACAAGGGGTGGTTGCTCAAAAAATGACGATTGGTGACTTGGTTTTAGTGAATGGGCTTTTGATTCAACTGTATATTCCACTGAACTTCATGGGTATGGTTTATCGTGAAATCAAACAGTCGTTTATTGATATGAACAAGATGTTCTCGTTGTTGGATACACCGCAGGATATCGCAGATCGACCTGGAGCAATTTTATTCGAGCCTTCCAGCCCAACCGTCGAATTTAAAAATGTTTCATTCTCCTATGATGGACGACGTGAGACGTTATCAGACGTCAGTTTTGTCGTCCCTAATGGGAAGACCGTTGCGATTGTCGGTGAGAGTGGTTCCGGGAAAACCACTTTGGCCAGATTGTTGTTTCGGCTCTATGATGTTTCCAATGGTGTAATCCTTATCGATGGCAAAGATGTTCGGGATTATCTCCAAGATAGTTATAGGAGAGCCATCGGTGTTGTACCGCAGGATACGGTTCTTTTTAACGACACTTTGGGATTCAACATCAAGTATGGACAGCCGCTGTGCTCGCAAGGGGATCTAGATCGTGTGGTGCATTTAGCTCAACTCGAAAACTTTGTTAAAGCTCTTCCGGAGGGTTTTGAGACAACTGTTGGCGAGCGGGGTTTGAAGGTGTCTGGTGGCGAGAAACAACGGATATCAATAGCTCGAGCAATTCTTAAGAACCCACCGATTATGATTTTTGATGAGGCGACATCCTCGCTAGACTCGGGGAGTGAGCGATTAATTCAATCGGCGTTAGATGGAGTATCAAAAAACAGAACGACTTTGGTCATTGCGCACCGGTTATCTACGATCGTTCATGCCCATGAGATTATTGTGCTGGATGCAGGAAAAATTATAGAGAGAGGGTCGCATCAGGAGCTGCTAGAGAAAGCGGGTAGATACAGTTACATGTGGAATCTCCAGCAAAGCAAGTCGCAAGTAGAAATTAATGGTTAATGTGTTTGAATGTATTTATAACTTTTGTATTCAATCTTAATTTAAATTCTTATGTATTGTAGACGTATAAAGAGGTCAGTCTTCCCAGCCATTTTGCTGAGCACTTTGGCAGTCTTTATTCTGATGTATGACGTCGTTGCTGCGGATGCCCGAAGCAACTCTGGCCCACGTCTTAAGTCGAGAGTTGCTATCGTCGTAGATCACACCAATGGGGAGGTTATCTACGAAAAAAATGCTTTTGATGTGGCGCCCATCGCATCAATTACCAAATTGATGACCGCTATGGTCATTATTGATTCTGGTGTTCCTCTGCTCGAGTCTATGACGATTGCTAAGGCTGATGTTGATCGTTATAAAGGCTCACGGTCAAAACTAAGTGTCGGTACGACTTTATTAAGAGCTGAGGTATTGAAATTAGCGCTAATGGCGTCGGAAAACAGGGCCTCAGCTGCGCTGTCCCGAGTATTTCCGGGTGGGAAAGAGGCTTTTGTGCAGGCTATGAATGAGAAGGCTAAATCACTGGGGATGGATCAAACAGTTTTTGTTGATTCCACTGGTTTACGTCCGGGAAATGTATCCAGTGGCTTGGATCTGGTTAAGATGGCTATTGCCGCATATGAATATCCTTTGATCCGCCAGTATACGACCACTTCTTCGTTTCAACTTCGAGCAAAAATAGGTAGCCGATCAGTCACGCTTGAATATGTTAATTCGAATCGTTTAGCACGGAGTTCTAGATGGGAGATAGGACTGTCTAAGACCGGTTACATCAGTGAGTCGGGCCGCTGTTTAGTCATGCAAACGACCATACTCGGTAAGCCAGTCATTATGGTTTTGTTAGATTCTTGGGGTAAGCTGACGGCCTTAGGTGATGCTGGGCGAGCACGCCGTTGGATGGAACGAGCCAAAAAGAAATAATCTAGGCGTGTATCCTGAGTTTAATGTTGCGTGCGTGCGCTGCCTAGAGCTGCAGAAATTTTTTCAGCCGTTGATTTGATATGCTTTCCCCAATTGCGGTTAAGTCTATGAGAAGGCGTGGAAATAGATAAACCGGCAACCAGCAAGCTAGAATCGTCATAAATCCCAGCGCCAATGCAAGAAAGTCCAGCTTCCGCCTCTTCATTATCAAACGCATAGCCTTGGGCTTTTATTTTTTCTAGTTCGGCAAACAAAATACGAGAGTCTTTAATTGTATTTTTTGTGAAGACTTTAAGTCCATTTCTATTGATATAGTTGAAAGTTTCGTCTTTCCCATCTTCGATTAAAAAGATCTTACCAACTGCTGTGACGTGCAAAGGTGCTTTAGCGCCAATAAGGTGTGTGACTCGTATTGATGAATGTTCACCGGCCACACGTTCGACGTAGACCATTTCATCGCCTTGACGGATTGATAGGTTCACAGTCTCTTGGAGTTGTTGATGGAGTTCTTGCATGAAAGGCAGCGCTTCATTGCGGATGTCAATCCGTGTTTTAGTAATATTGCCGAGTTCAAGCAAACGTGTGCCAAGCCGATAGCTCCCAGTTTGGACTTTATCGATGACGCGATAATGCGCTAGAGCATTTAGTATTCGGTGAGCTGTCGAAGGGTGGAGGTTGGTGACTTGAGACAACTCTTTTAAATTCATTGGGTTGCCTGACTTAGACAGAACGTCAATCAATTCCATCATTCGGTCTATTACCTGAATGGATGTCCTACCATTTGTTTCTTGCATTTTTGAGGAGACGGTGCAGTTGCAGTGTTAATTGTTCACGCGGTAATATAAATCAAACTCCATTATCAATCAATCGATAAGCCTTTAAGGATGGAATATTTTTGAGGCATGAGTTCTGATAGTGCTGTGTTAAACTGCGCTAAAACTCTTGGACGCTAAGCTGAATCTTTTTGGTATTCAAGCGACACAGCAATCATTAAAGGTTTAGGTAAGCAAATATGCGAGTAGGATTATTCGTCACCTGTGTGGCCGATTTGATGCGACCAAGTATTGGTCTAGCTGCCGTCAAGTTGTTGGAGCGAGCGGATTGTGAGGTGGTTTTCCCTGAAAACCAAACGTGTTGTGGGCAACCAGCTTACAACGCGGGCGATAGGTTAACAGCACAGCAGCTCGCTAGAAAAGTGATTTCCGAGTTTGCAGATGTCGATTACATAGTTATCCCTTCCGGATCTTGTGCGGGCATGATTAAAACCCACTATGAAGAGCTCTTGTCAGACCTGCCTGAGTATCGAGTTAAGGCGCAATGGTTAGCGGCTAGAACCTACGAATTAACCGATTTTTTGGTGAATGTTGTTGATATGGACTCGTTCGATACGACGTTTCAAGGAACGATTGCTTACCATGATTCGTGCGCAGGCCTCAGAGAGCTCAACATTAAAGAGCAGCCTAGAAAGTTACTCTCGCACTTAGCCCATGTCGACTTAAAGGAAATGGCAGGGGCCGAACAATGTTGTGGTTTTGGAGGAACATTTTCGGTTAAGTATGGTGATATCTCGTCGCGAATAGTTGATCTCAAATGCGATGATCTTGAGGCTACTGAAGTGGATGCTCTGGTGCTTGGTGATCTTGGCTGTATGTTAAATATTGAGGGTAAGCTTCGCCGCAGGGGAAATCATAAAACGAAAGTACTTCACATAGCCGAGGTCCTTACCGGCTTAGTCGGTGAAGAGACAGAATAGCATCAGGAAAATTTCTCATGGAACTAACATCACACCAATTCAAGTCTGTTTCGAGTGCGAAACTCAAAGACGTGAAGTTGCAAAAGGCATTGTATAAAGCGAAAGACGGATTTGTCGTTCCTCGCGCCAAAGTTGTTGCAGATCTGGATAACTTTGAGGAAATACGACAGGCTGCGGCCGATGTGAGGGATCATGGCCTAGCGCATTTAGACGTTTACTTAGAGGAGTGGGAAAAGCAGGCGCAAGCGGCTGGTACCATCGTCCATTGGGCTGAGTCTTACGAAGAATTGAACGCCCTTGTTGTTAAGATTGCCCAAGATAATCAGGTCAAGAAAATTATCAAATCCAAATCGATGGTCGGTGAAGAGACTGGGCTGAATCAGTATGTTGAAGGTCATGGCATCGAGGTTAAAGAGACGGATTTGGGTGAGTACATTATCCAACAAGCTGGAGAACATCCTTCTCATATTATTGCACCAGCAACTCATAAATCTAAGGATGATGTTGCTGATTTATTCGCCGAAAAACACCAACGTCCACGGTTGGATGATGCGGAAAAGTTGACACATGAGGCCAGAGAAATACTGCGGCCACATTTTTTAGACGCCGACATGGGTATTACAGGCGCCAATTTTATGATAGCTGAGACCGGATCTACGGTGATTGTGACTAACGAAGGCAATGGTCGTATGACCACGACCATGCCAAGGGTGCATGTTGCGATCAGCAGTATTGAAAAATGCATTCCTACGCTGGATGATTTTGCGTTAATGATGCGACTACTTCCTCGGTCGGCGACTGGGCAAGTGATCAGTAACTACGTGTCAATGACGACTGGGCCAAAACGAGCTAAGGACAACGATGGTCCCGTCGAGTTTCACGTCATTATTTTAGATGTCGGTCGTACTCGAGTCTTGGGGTCAGATCTTAGAGAAGCGCTGCGTTGCATTCGTTGTGGAGCTTGTATGAACCATTGTCCCGTTTATCAAAATGTTGGTGGCCATGCTTATGGTTGGGTCTATCCGGGCCCAATTGGGTCAGTGTTAACCCCAGCTTATAATGGCATCGAGAACGCAATTGATTTACCTAATGCGGCAACGTTGTGTAATCAGTGCGGGGTGGTGTGTCCAGTTAAAATTCCGTTGCCTGATTTGATGAGAAAGTTGAGAGAGAAGCAGTATGAAAGAAACCTTAAGTCTTCGGCGGAAAAATGGTCACTCAGGCTTTGGGCGTATCTTGCGCTTCGACCGAAGCTGTACTCAATCGTAACGAGAATTATGGCGAGGGTTGGAAAGTTGTTGGGTGGGGATTCGAGGCGTATTAACCACATGTTGTTCGGTGGCAAAGATTGGACCAGACATCGAGATTTGCCTGCCCCCCGGGGACGGACCTTTAGAGATATCTATCTAAATAGAAACAAGACCACTAATCGATAAATCACACTATGCCTGCTAGGGAAAATATTTTGGCCCGAATCCGGGCTGCAAACAAAGTTGCCAATGTTACGGACGTGATGGATAGTTCAGTCGCTGATCGGCTTGCCAGTCCACCCATAAGTCCCTTACCTAAGTTAGATTGGGATCCAGAGGGGCAATTTAAGCGTAGGTGTCATGAGTCCGCATCTACTTTAGATGAGATAGCTCAGATTGACGAGTTACCTCTAGCATTGACTCGTTATCTCAGTAAAAACACCCTACCCACTAAATTAGTGTGTTGGCCAGAGTTCATCGATTTACCTTGGTCAGCCGAGGGTATTCAAATTGAGAGTCGTGGTGCTATTGGGGATGATAAGGTGGGTCTTACTGGGAGTTATTGTGCTGTCGCCGAAACGGGGACGCTAGTACTGCTCTCAGGACAGGAAAGTCACGCGACTACCAGCTTGTTGCCCGAAACGCACATTGCGGTTATTCGTCGATCTAGAATTGTGAAGACTATGGAGGACGCGTGGCAATTAATTCGTGGTGAGGTAGTCTCGTTACCGAGGCAGGTAAGTTTTATTTCTGGTCCTTCACGAACGGCAGATATTGAAATGACGCTTGTTTATGGTGCCCATGGTCCATTTCGGGTTCACGTGATCATTCTTGATCAATGAGTACCAACTGTAATTGAATCATAAGATGAAGACTAAAAAGTTCAGTGGCGGGTGGAGAACTAAACTTAAACGTTTCTTGCCGTCGGCAGAGACCATTCGAAATAATAAATGGGTTGGTTGGATTGGTCCTGCTCTGTACCACCCAAGATTGTGGCAACTCAACCGAAAGGGCGTGGCTACGGGTGTTGCTATAGGTATCTTCTTCGGATTTTTGGTTCCTTTACTTCAAATACCTTTTGCTGCGATTTTCGCTGTTTGGTTCAGAGGTCATTTAGTCGCAGCAGTTATTTCGACAATGATTACCAACCCCTTAACATTCGCGCCTATTTATTTGCTTGCGAATGAAATTGGCCAGTTTGTTTTTGCGTTATTAGAGCCTGATACCCCCAACATCATAACGGATGCCGCTTACCAGGCCGGGGATCTAGTTGTGGGGTGGCTCGATAAATTCATGTCAGTTGGAAAAAATGTTGCTGTTGGATTGCTATTGCTCGCGGTATTCGGGGCGATATCTGCCTACATGTTGGTCTTGGGCGTGTGGCGTGTAGTCGTCAATATTGAATGGTATCGGCGGCGTAGAAGCAGGATAGCGCAGAAGTAGAATGTCCCGTTAGATCGGCTCCCTTTGTTTTTTTTTTTTTTT
>CAJXPC010000018.1 GCA_913057845.1 uncultured Pseudomonadota bacterium | reverse complement strand
CACCTCTCTATTCGTCGGCAGCGTCAGATGTGTATAAGAGACAGATATTTAACAGCGCCGGGGTAAACGCCGGAACCGCAAAACGACCCCAGGTATTCAGAACAGAAGCAAAAAGACTCGTCAAAGATATGAATAATAAATATGGAAATGTAAGACGAATTAAATTTGCTGTTAACTCAGATTGATCTGACGCGTCATTAAAACCCGTCGCAATGACATAAACCAAATAAGGAGCACAAAGCACCCCAAGTATTGATATAGCCAGAAGCAGCAAGGAGAGTAAACTGGCTACATGGGCAATCAATAATTTGGCTCGCTCATCGCCCTCTCGTTCGCGATATTCCGATAAAATTGGGACGAAGGCCTGAGCGAAGGCACCTTCAGCGAACAACCGTCTCAACAGGTTGGGAATACGAAACGCCACGAAGAGAGCATCAGTCGAAGCGCTGGCGCCAAACTTCGAGGCAATAACCATTTCCCTGATTAACCCGAGGATACGAGAAACCAAAGTAAAGAAACTAACAACCGATAAAGACTTAAACAAACCCATGATTTTAAATAATTTCTAGGCGTTGGCGCGCTCAATTTGAGTTGCATACCTTTTTACGCGCCCACCTTATCAGTTTTCCTGCCCCAAATCGCATAAAAATTTAACCGATATTGCTTAAAACTGTGGGCAGGGTTATAATCCTAGCCTTTTCATTAGCCGCCAAGCGGGACTAAATAACATGCCAAACATTGCATCAGCCAAGAAGCGGGCTCGTCAGACTGTAAAACTAAACGCTCACAATGCGTCTCTACGATCAGAACTTAGAACCATGATCAAAAAAGTTCGAAAAGCAGTAGATGGTGGTGACAAAGATGTCGCTGTCAGCGCTTTCGCTAGCGCTCAAAGTAGAATCGACTCAATTGCGGACAAAAAGATCATTCATAAAAACGCAGCAGCGCGACATAAGAGTAAGCTGTCTCGTGCAATTAAAACGATGAGCTAACAACATATCCACTGAACGTTTTAATGAAAAACCCGCAGCTGGTCCTGCGGGTTTTTCATTTAAGGGTATGCTTCTTCAAGAAACATAGAGAAATAAAGTAATATTTCTGAAAATTTAGGTAGCTGATTAAGGAATCACTATGCGCAACGTCATGAAAACGTATGGGAGAAAACCGGTCGCATTTACCCATGGTGAGGGTGCGTGGATTTTTGACACTTCTGGCAAGCGTTATCTTGACGCTCTGTGTGGAATCGCAGTAACTGGATTAGGCCACAATCACCCAAGAGTCACAAAAGCGATCCAAGACCAAGCAAACACCCTAATCCACTGCTCGAACCTCTATCAGATTCCAGAACAAGAAGCCCTCGCAGTTAAACTCTGTGAACTATCCAAAATGGAAACTGTGTTTTTCTCAAATTCAGGTGCGGAAGCAAACGAAGCCGCGATCAAGCTCGCCAGACTGTATGGCCACCAAAAAGGATTAGAAAACCCCGTAATCATTGTCACCGAACAATCGTTCCACGGCCGAACGATGGCTACACTTTCCGCGACAGGTAGTCGCAAGGTTCAGGCTGGCTTTGAGCCTCTTTTATCAGGCTTTGCAAGAGTGCCATTTGGGGACGTTGAAGCCGTACGTCAAGTTGCACTCAACAATAAAAGCGTTGTCGCTATTTTTGTCGAGCCCATACAGGGCGAAGGTGGTGTTCAGATCCCCTCTACACAATACTTGAATGAGCTAAGAAAAATAGCTGACAAAGAGGATTGGCTTATGATGGTTGATGAAGTTCAGACTGGCATGGGAAGAACAGGTGCCTGGTTTGCTCACCAACATAACGGGATCCTTCCTGACGTGATGACGCTTGCGAAAGGTTTGGGTAACGGCGTTCCTATTGGCGCATGCCTGGCACGCGGAAAAGCGGCAGAAACGTTAACACCAGGTACTCACGGCTCGACTTTCGGAGGAAACCCACTTGTCAGTCGTGCAGCTATGGCGACCATTGAAGCCATCGAATTAGATGCCCTGGTTGATCGAGCAACGTTTATTGGAGACGCCATCACGCAAGGTCTGACAAAAAATTTTGATGGTGTAACGTCTGTCATCGATATCCGACACAAAGGCCTAATGATTGGAATTGAACTAGACCGAGCATGCGCACCCATCGTTGACCTTGGTCTTGAGGCAGGATTACTGATCAACGTGACTGCTGATAAAGTCGTGCGACTATTGCCACCTTTGATTCTTGACGATGAGCAGATTGCTTTTTTAGTATCTACTCTCTCCTCAGTAATTACACAGTTCCTCAGTGAATCAAAATGAAAGAACTGAAACATTTCCTGAAATTCGGTGATTTCAACCAAAATGAACTCGAGTACCTATTTAACTTAACCCAAAATATCAAGCAAAAATATAAAGCTTTCGAGCAACGCACAACGCTGCAAGATAGAACTTTAGTCATGATCTTCGAGAAAAGCAGCACAAGAACGCGCCTATCTTTCGAACTCGGAATGAATCAACTAGGAGGAAGCTCTGTTTATCTGAATACAAAAGATTCACAATTAGGTAGAGGTGAGCCGGTTGCTGATTCTGCGCGAGTCATTTCAAGAATGTGTGACCTAGTCATGATCAGAACATTTGAACAAGAGATGATTCAAACTTTTGCGCAACACAGCACCGTCCCTGTGATCAACGGTTTAACTGACCAGCATCATCCCTGCCAAGTACTTGCGGATATTTTTACATTTATAGAAAAAAATGGCTCCATAAGAGGTGCGACAGTCGCTTGGATTGGAGATGCAAATAATATGTGTAACAGTTGGATAGAGGCTGCTGAAACACTTGACTTCCAGCTCCATATCTCATCGCCCCCAGGCTACGGGCCAGAAGATTTAAGTCATTTAGAACATGTAAAATTCTTCCCAGACCCTCAAGCCGCCGTTCATCATGCGGACTTAGTGACCACTGACGTGTGGGCGAGTATGGGCTTTGAAGAAGAAACAAAACTCAGGAAAAAAGATTTTCAGGGCTGGCAAGTTAACAGCTCGTTAATGGCACGGGCATCCAAAGATGCTCTTTTTATGCATTGTCTACCCGCCCATAGGGGAGAAGAAGTTTCTGCGGAAGTAATCGATGGGGTCCAAAGTGTTGTGTGGGATGAAGCAGAAAATCGCTTACACGTCCAAAAGGCACTCATGGAATTTTTACTCCTTGGGATGGTCTTAAATTGAGACACATAAATTGACACTCATTGGATCTTTCAATAGATCCCATGAGTGTTGTATCGTACAACTTGAGCATTTTTAATGCTCTGTAATTTATCAAAGGAAAATTTCAATATGTTTAGATTTTTTGTTGGTATCGCGATACTTACTTGCAGTGCTTTTTTCGCTCATGCTGATGACCTCGATATGGGGACCATTGCAGATGAAAACGGATGCAAAGTGTATAACCCGATGCCCCAACAAGGGGAATCCATCAGCTGGGACGGAAGCTGCGCCAATGGATTCGCAAATGGATCAGGCACACTTAAATGGTTCATCAACGGAGAACTCAAAGAACATTATGTAGGCGACATTGTTAGCGGTTGGGCTGAGGGTCAAGGTATGTATACGTCTCACGATGGCACCCAATATGATGGGGCCTGGGTCCGCAGCCGACAGAATGGAAGAGGGGTGCAACTGAATCCGGATGGAAGTGCGTATGATGGCGAGTGGCTCAACGGTCGCGCTCATGGCCGGGGTCGACTCAGAACATCTAACGGGGAAATATTCGAAGGCGAATGGCGTAATGGCGAGCCTTTGAGTCAACCAGATGACAGACGAATTTAATTTATTATTGAACGAAAAGAACGTATGAAAAAAGTTGAAAAAATTGTTTTAGCTTACTCGGGTGGTTTAGATACATCAGTCATTCTTAAATGGCTGCAAGAAACATACGAGTGTGAAGTGGTTACATTTACGGCGGACCTGGGCCAAAAAGAAGAAGTTGAGCCGGCACGTAGAAAAGCAGAAGCCGCAGGAGTCAAACAAATTTTCATAGAAGACTTAAAAGAAGAATTTGTACGTGACTACGTATTCCCCATGTTTCGAGCCAACACAGTGTACGAGGGTGAATACCTTCTCGGCACCTCCATAGCAAGGCCTTTAATTGCTAAAAGACTGATCGAAATTGCCAAAAAAACCGGAGCAAATGCAATTTCACATGGAGCAACTGGGAAAGGTAATGATCAGGTTAGATTCGAATTAGGCGCCTATGCGCTCATGCCAGACGTTAAGGTAATCGCACCCTGGCGTGAATGGGATTTATTATCCCGAGAAAAGCTCATTGCTTATGCCGAAAAACAGGGAATCCCAGTCGACTTTAAGAAGAAGAAAGGGGCCGCACCCTACTCCATGGATGCAAACCTACTTCATGTCTCTTATGAGGGTGGTGTTCTTGAAGATCCTAATGCCGCTCCCGAAGAGAGCATGTGGCGAATGACCGTGTCTCCTGAAAAAGCACCTGCGCGTGGAGAATTGATTCAATTAACCTACAAAAGTGGCGATATCTCAGCTATCAATGGGAAAAAATTATCTCCAGCCAACGTGCTAGGCGAACTAAATAGACTCGGCGGTAAACATGGGATCGGTCGTCTAGATTTGGTAGAGAATCGCTATGTGGGTATGAAGTCTAGGGGGTGCTACGAAACTCCCGGAGGCGCCATAATGTTAAAGGCTCACCGAGCCATTGAATCAATAACGCTTGACCGGGAAGTCTTGGCGCTAAAAGACGACCTCATGCCGCGCTATGCACGACTAATCTATAACGGATACTGGTTCAGCCCGGAAAGGCTCCTGATTCAAAACCTAATTAATGAATCTCAACGACCGGTTAACGGGACGGTAGAGTTAAAACTCTACAAAGGCAATGTCCAAGTACTGGGAAGGAAATCCTCTCGAAACTCGTTGTTCGATGGGCGCATCGCTAGCTTCGAAGACGACAAAGGCGCCTATAACCAAGCAGATGCTGAAGGGTTTATCAAACTCAATGCACTGAGACTAAGAATAGGCGCCAAACAAAATTCGAAGTTGGCAAAAAAATAAAAAATGACCACAATTTCTGTTGTTAGAAAAGATGGGGAAATAGCGATCGCGGCCGACACACTGACTAAGTGGGGTTCAGGGAAAGAAAGTGCTAAATACATTCAAAACTCAGGAAAAATTATTCAGGTGGGCGATAATTTAATCGCCGTCACCGGTAATGCAACGTTTAAGTTAATCCTAAGAGAATATTTTGATGAGACTTCCCAGCAGATTAAACTTAGATCTGTAGAAGAAATTTTCAGCACCTGGAACCAATTACACCTAAAACTTAAAGAAAAATATTTTCTGATGCCTGAGGAAGACAAAGAAGATGCGATTGAATCATCTAGAATGGATGTGCTGATTGCAAACCCTTACGGGATCTTTGGGGTCTCGGGACACCGTACTGTTCAAGAATTCACACGTTTCTACGCTTATGGTAGTGGCAGCGATTACGCATTGGGGTCCATGTGGTCCATGTACGAGTCCCCAGAGATCGGTGCGGAAACGATTGCCAGAAAAAGTATAGAAGCCGCATCCGAATTTGACGACGGGACTGGGCTACCCTTAGACTCTCATAAAATTAAACTAATTTAGTTAAGCTAGGAGTTCTCATGCCATCATTTGATGTAGTCACAGAGGTTGATAAAGTCGAATTGCGGAATGCGGTTGATCAGTCCAACAAAGAAATAAGTAATCGTTTTGATTTCAAAGGCTCTGACGCTCGAATAGAACTATCCGAAAAACAAGAGATCACAGTCTTTGCTGACGACGAATTTAAAATGAGTCAGGTATACGATGTAATGATCGGAAAAATGACTAAGAGAGAAATAGATATTCGAAGTCTCACTAAGGAAAAGTTAGAAAAAATAAGTGGCGACAAAGTTAAACGAGTCGTCACGGTTCTGTCTGGCATAGACAAGGAGTTGGGCAAAAAAATCATTAAGGCAGTTAAAGACAACAAACTGAAAGCGCAGGGTTCAATCCAAGGAGATGTTGTAAGATTCTCTGGAGCGAAGCGAGACACACTTCAAGAAGTGATTTCCCTGCTTAAAACAGAAATTAAAGACGTACCTCTTCAGTATAAAAACTTTAGGGATTAACCATCTAAATTTTCACAATCATAGCGTACGCAGAATGATTGTGGATCGACTCAAAGTTTTCTGACTCAACAACATAGGTATCTATTCGATCTATCCCATTCAGCGCGGTCGCTACATCTCGCACCATATCTTCAACGAATTTGGGATTGTCGTAAGCTTTTTCAGTAACATATTTTTCATCTGGCCTCTTCAAAAGACCATATAATTCGCAGGATGCCTGCTCTTCAGCCACTGCAATCAACTCCTCAATCCAAACATGCGCATTAGTCACAGCAGAAATAGTGACATGAGACCGTTGATTGTGGGCCCCATAGTCTGAAATCTTTTTTGAACAAGGACACAAGCTAGTCACCGGAACCACCACCTTCATCTCTAACTTGTAATCTCCCTTAGTCACCTGCCCCTTAAATGTCACCTCGTAATCAGACAAGCTTTTTACTTTTGACACAGGTGCTGATTTTTGAAGGAAATATGGAAACGTCATTTCGATATACCCGGAATCCGACTCCAATCGATCTAACATTGTTCGGAGAATGACTTCAAACGACTCAACAGATATTTCTCGGTCTTGCTCGTTAAGAATCTCAACAAAACGGGACATATGAGTCCCTTTGAAATTGTGTGGGAGCTCAACATACATATTAAACATCGCTATGGTGTGCTGGATACCCTCTGACTTGTCCGCGACTTTGACGGGGTGACGAATAGCCTTGATGCCCACTTTATCAATAGCCAAGTGTCGACTATCAATTGAATTTTGTACGTCAGGGATACTTAAATCTGTTGGTGAATTCATTGCTAATACCTTGCTTTAAAAGGTTATATTAATTATACCTTAATCAAAATTAATACTTACCGAGATCAATTCATCTCATATAGGCATTAACTCGCTCAAGGATACCCTGTTCGTCTAAACCACATTCCTTTAGTAGTAAAGACGTATCCCCATGTGTTACGAATTTGTCCGGCAATCCAATCCGTAACACCCTTAAATCTTTCTGCTCTAATATCTCACACACTGCAGAACCACCACCACCCATTGCCACACCATCCTCTACGGTCACGATGAGCGAATTTTTTTCTGCAATCCGTTCGACCATGTCGACATCCAAAGGTTTCACAAATCTCATATCCACAACGGTTGCGTTTAATTGATCAGCAGTACGAAGCACCACTTGAAGAAGAGGTCCAAAAACAAGAATGGCCACTCCAGCAGCTCCCTCTTTAACAAGTTCCGCCTTACCCATCTGAACCGTTCGGCCAACATCATGCGTAGTGACCAGAGCGTCGCCCCTTGGGTATCTGACTACCGCTGGCCCAGAGTGCTCATAAGCCAAACTTAACATATCTGCACATTGCGTTGCGTCACTCGGCGTCATGATCACAATATTAGGGATACAACGAAGATAAGCTAAATCAAATGCGCCATGGTGCGTTGGCCCATCAGCCCCCACCAGTCCGCTTCGATCTAACGCAAAGGTTACATCAAGATTTTGTATGCATACATCGTGAATCAACTGATCGTAAGCTCTTTGTAAAAACGTCGAATATATCGCCAATACCGGCTTAAAACCTTCAGTCGCCAAACCTGCTGCGAATGTAACTGCATGTTGCTCAGCAATGCCGACATCAAAATAACGCTCTGGATACTGTTGAGAGAACTCGACTAAACCAGACCCTTCCCGCATTGCTGGCGTGATGCCAATCAGTCTGTCGTCCTTAGCTGCTACATCACAAAGCCATCGACCAAACACTTGAGTATAGGTTTGATTATGACTCGATTTTTTTTGGATACCCTCTAGAGGATCAAAGGTGCCCACGCCGTGGTAGAGAATGGCATCTTCCTCAGCTCGCTGATAACCCTTACCTTTCCTCGTAACGACATGAAGAAATTGAGGACCCTTGAGTTTTCTCAAATTACGTAGCGTCGCACATAGAGCAGCTATGTCGTGCCCATCAATCGGGCCAATATAATTAAACCCAAACTCTTCAAAGAGAGTCCCAGGCATAACCATACCCTTAACATGTTCCTCAGCACGCCGCGCCAACTCAATAACTGGAGGGATTTTCTTAAATACGGTTTCTCCTGCCTTCCAGGCCGCGGAGTAAAACCGACCAGACAAAAGTCTAGCAAGATAATTGTTAAGCGCCCCAACATTTTCTGAAATAGACATATCATTGTCATTCAAAACAACGAGAATATTTGCATCCATAGCGCCAGCGTTATTCAGTGCTTCAAACGCCATTCCAGCGGACATCGCCCCGTCTCCGATAACCGCTACGACTCTGCTCTCCTCGCCTCTTAATTGCGCGCTAACTGCCATTCCTAACGCCGCACTGATCGAGGTACTAGAGTGCGCTGTACCGAAGCTATCATATTCACTTTCTTCTCGGCTCGGAAATCCTGCTATGCCACCAAATTTTCTCAGCGTGCCCATCTGGTCACGGCGACCAGTTAGGATCTTGTGTGCATAAGTTTGATGGCCGACATCCCAAACCAACTTATCCTTAGGTGTATCAAAAATATAATGAAGCGCAATAGTTAATTCCACCGTTCCTAAATTAGATGCGAGATGACCACCCGTCTTAGACACGCTATCCATAATGAAGTCTCTCAACTCAGTGGCGAGCTGACTCAATTCCTTTTTATGAAGAGCTCTAACGTCCTCCGGATTATTAATCGTCTTGAGTAGTTGGTACATATCCACCGATAATCTTTCTATGACGCCCTATTGAAGACGAGTTTAGCAATATCACTTAAGTAGCCCCCACTCCGTGGAAGACACATCAGACTTTCTTCTGTGCGTTCTGCGAGTTCACTTGCCATCTCTTTAGCGCGAGCCAACCCAAACGAAGTTACATAGGTAGGTTTGTTATCCCTGAGGTCTTTCCCAGCAGATTTTCCTAAAACTTCTGTAGATGAACTCGCATCGAGTATGTCATCAATCACTTGGAAACCTAATCCTATATAACGGGCACAACTTCGGAGAGGGTCTTGATACAACTCTTCATACTCTAACCCACACAAGGCACCAATCTCAGCGCTTGCTAAAAATAAAGCTCCAGTTTTTTTCGAGTGCATCAACTCCAGTTCCGACTGACTCATCTTTAAACCAACCTGGGCCAGATCAATCGCCTGCCCTCCGACCATACCTTGCGCGCCGGCCGCCTCAGATAGCAAATGGATTTGTCGCACTCGAACCTCATGACTAATATCTATAGGTTGAGTAGCGAGGACATTAAAGGCTAATGGTTGGAGAGCATCGCCCACCAGCATTGCCGTTGCCTCATCAAATGCGACGTGCACAGTCGGCTGTCCTCTCCTCAAATCATCGTTATCCATGCATGGCAAATCGTCGTGAACGAGTGAGTAAGTGTGAATAAGCTCAAGGGAAATAGCGCTGTGTATGGCTCGCTCTATATTGCTTCCGAATAAATCCGCACAAGCACAAACAATCAAACTGCGGATACGCTTTCCAGGGCTCTTAGTCGCGTAATGCATCGCCGCATGCAATAGAGTCGGGACATGATCAATACTCGGCAGGCACTGGTCTAAACCCTGTTCTACCTGAGCCACGACATCCCGTCTCCATTGCTCAAAGGAATTAGGACTCATCAATACCTTCAAATTTTTTTAATATACCGGCTTCAAGCACACTTACTTCTCGCTGGGCTGCTTCTAGTTCTTTTTGACAAAACTGCAACAATTCAACTCCTCGTTTATAAAACGATAAAGAATTTTCAAGTGTTGTATCGTCATCCTCCATCTTCTCAACGATCACCTCAAGCTCAGTAAGCGCATTTTCAAAGGTTAATTTTTCTTTGGCTTTTGTCATAATATGGAATAAGGCTTAATTTACTGTTTTAATTATCTCATGCGACGA
Organism: uncultured Pseudomonadota bacterium; assembly: GCA_913057845.1. GTDB lineage: Bacteria > Pseudomonadota > Gammaproteobacteria > Burkholderiales > Eutrophovitaceae > Eutrophovita. The sequence goes on along the minus strand of CAJXPC010000018.1, from coordinate 2,506 downwards.
GCATCATGGTTTACCCGATGTATCCGAACACAAACTTTTACTAACAGCATAAGACACATAATTTAATACACCACTCATATATGTATACCACTCTAATTGAATCCGACGAGCTACCATCCATCATAGATCGACCAAATACAGTGATTTTCGATTGTCGTCATGAGCTCACCAACTCTGAATACGGAATAAATAATTATGAAAAAGGGCATATTCCAAATGCTATATTTGCCTCCATGGATAAGTCGCTATCCCAGAAAACAAACGGAAAAAATGGCCGCCACCCTCTCCCAGAATTGTCGACTTTCACCAACTGGCTCGGCGTATGCGGTGTAACCCAATCCACCCAGGTAGTCGCATACGATGACGCAGGAGGGGCCTATGCATCACGACTATGGTGGCTACTCAAATGGCTAGGTCATGATGCCGTCGCAGTGCTCAACGGAGGCCTGCAAGCGTGGATTAATCAAGGAGAAAATTTAGCATTAGACACTCCCAACCAAGATAGCTGCGAGACCTTTGAACCAGAACTTAGGGCAATTCTTGTTGATTCTGATTTTATTTTGCAGCATCTAGACGACGAACAAACATTAGTCGTTGATGCACGGTCAAATGATAGATTCCATGGCCAAAACGAAAGCATTGATCCTATTGCTGGACATATTCCAGGAGCCATAAACCGATTCTTCAAAGATAACCTCGACAGTACGGGTAAATTCCTCGCTTCGAAAGATCTAAAAGAAGCCTTTGAAGGAATCTTGGGCGACAATCTGGACAAAACAATCATCCATCAGTGCGGCTCAGGCGTAACAGCCTGCCATAATCTTCTCGCGATGGAAGTGGCTGGAATTAAAAACTCAAAGCTCTACCCAGGTTCTTGGAGTGAGTGGATATCAGACCCGTCACGACCAATTGCTAACGATTAAACAGTAGACATTTTCTCCACTAAACTGTGGCCGTCTGACCAGATTTTTCGCTTGCAATTTGGATTAGTATTTCGTCATTGTCATCTAGATCTATCTCCACATCACCACCTGATGACAATTTACCAAAGAGCAACTCATCGGCTAGAGCACGACGAATGGTATCTTGTATAAGTCGAGCCATAGGCCGAGCTCCCATCAACGGATCGAAACCTTTCCGACCAAGATACTCACGCAGCTTTGAACTGAATGTCGCGTCAACCTTTTTCTCCTGCAATTGATGCTCCAACTCCATTAGGAATTTATCTACGACCTTCAAGATAATCTCCTGAGACAACGCCCCAAAAGAGACAATGGAATCTAATCGATTTCTAAACTCAGGTGTAAACTGCCGTTTTATTTCGGCCAGCTCGTCTCCAGCGGTTACGGCATCAGTAAAGCCCATCGTGTTCTTCGATATTTCAGAGGCCCCAGCATTCGTCGTCATAATAATGATCGCATTACGAAAATCTGCTTTACGCCCATTATTATCTGTCAGCGTCCCGTGATCCATGACCTGTAGCAGGATATTGAAAATATCAGGGTGTGCTTTTTCAATCTCATCCAAAAGCAGCACACAATGCGGCTGCTTAACCACAGCCTCCGTCAGCAACCCCCCCTGATCAAATCCAACATACCCCGGTGGGGCACCGATCAATCGTGATACTGCGTGTCGCTCCATATATTCGGACATATCAAACCGGACCAATTCAATGCCGAGGGTATACGCCAACTGGCGAGCCACTTCAGTTTTACCAACGCCAGTTGGTCCGCTGAATAAAAATGCACCGACTGGTTTGCGAGGATTACCCAAGCCACTACGAGCCATTTTGATGGCTGAGGATAAAGCGTCTATCGCACGCTCCTGACCAAACACCACCGCATTAAGGTCTCGGTCTAAAGTCTTCAGCTTGGACCGGTCATCATTCGACACGCTCTGTGAGGGCACTCGCGCGATTTTAGCTATGATTTCCTCAATCTCTGATTTTCCGATTACCTTCTTTTTCTTCTTACCAACAGCAATGCGCTGTGCGGCACCGGCCTCATCAATCACGTCAATTGCCTTGTCAGGCAAATGTCTGTCGTGAATAAAACGTGCAGATAATTCAGCAGCAGCAGTGAGCGCGGTCACCGTATACCGAACTTGATGGTGCTCCTCAAATCTAGATTTAAGACCCCTTAGGATCGATACCGTCTCAGTAACAGACGGCTCTCCAACATCAATTTTTTGGAAACGCCGCGACAACGCATGATCCTTCTCAAAGATACCGCGGTATTCATTATAGGTTGTCGCTCCGATGCAACGAAGCTGCCCTGAAGACAAAGCTGGTTTCAATAAGTTTGAAGCGTCAAGCGTACCACCAGAAGCTGCACCGGCACCGATAATGGTATGAATCTCATCCACAAACAAAATTGAATTCGGTTGTTTTTCAAGTTGCTTGAGCACTGCTTTGAGTCGCTGCTCAAAGTCACCTCGGTACTTGGTACCTGCCAGCAACGCGCCCATGCTGTCTCTTATACACATCTGACGCTGCCGACGAATAGAG
>CAJXPC010000017.1 GCA_913057845.1 uncultured Pseudomonadota bacterium | reverse complement strand
CTCTATTCGTCGGCAGCGTCAGATGTGTATAAGAGACAGGGTTATATCGCATAAATCGACAAAATTCGGTAATTATGGATAGAATGGTCTGCTGGAATTTAAGTTCTTATAAATGAGTAAAACAACAGATTTAATACAATTGTCGGCGGTCAACTTCGCATACGGCCAATCTAAAATTTTTCGGAATTTAGACGTCGGTTTTGCGGCGGGAAAGGTTACGGCCATCATGGGCGGTAGCGGATCGGGTAAGACGACCATACTTAAGCTGATTGGCGGACAAGTGCGTCCGCAGCAAGGAAGTGTCAAGTGCGAAGCGAGCGTCGTAAACCAAATGAAGCACCATGAGCTTTTTGCGTATCGCAAGAGAGTTGGCATGCTTTTCCAGTTTGGAGCGCTGTTTACTGATCTCAATGTCTTTGACAATGTAGCTTTCCCATTAAGAGAGCAAACCTCTTTGCCTGAGGTGGCAATTAGAGATTTAGTATTGATGAAGCTGCACGCAGTGGGCCTAAGAGGTGCATCTAGTTTGATGCCAGCTCAACTCTCGGGAGGGATGGCGAGACGGGTCGCCTTGGCGCGAGCGATTGCTTTGGACCCAAGTTTGATGCTTTATGATGAGCCTTTTACTGGACTGGATCCGATATCTACCGCTATCACGGGGAACTTGATCAGGACGCTCAACGATGCCTTGGGTATTACTTCGATTTTTGTGACGCATGATATCAAGGCATCCTTTAAGGTGGCCGATGAAGTGGTGTTGCTGTCGCGCGGAGCTGTAACGGCTAGAGGTACGCCTAGTGACTTACTTGAGTCAAAAGACCCTTTGGTGCGCCAATTCGTCAATGGTGAGGTTGATGGTCCCGTGCCGTTCCACGTTCCTTCGAAACCTTATCAGGAGGATTTGGAGGTTGGGATGGGGAGAACTGATTTATGACGTTTTTTCGCCAAATACTGTCTAGGCTGGGCAGGGCAACCATTAATTCGATATGGAGGCTTGGGGAAGCTAGCGTTTTTATGGCGCGAGTTGTCTCGCGCTCATCAATCGTTCTACGTCGTCCTAGGCTGCTCGTCGCGGAGATACACTTTGCAGGTGTTTTATCCTTGGTGATCATTATCGTCTCTGGGCTGTTTGTTGGCTTGGTGCTGGGGTTGCAGGGGTATGAGACGCTCAAAAGATATGGGTCAACGGGTGCTGTGGGGACGCTGGTGGCGCTTTCATTAGTGCGCGAACTAGGACCTGTGGTCGCCGCATTGTTGTTTGCGAGTCGTGCTGGATCCGCGATAACCGCTAAGATTGGCATTATGAAAACAACGGAGCAACTTTCTGCAATGGAGATGATGGCGGTCGATCCTCATGCGCGAGTTGTAGCGCCTATGTTCTGGGGTGGATTTATTTCGATGCCCTTGCTAGCGGCCATTTTTTCTGCGATGGGTATTATTGGAGGCTACCTAATTACTGTGGTAGTGATTGGGGTCGATTCAGGTGCTTTTTGGTCCCAAATGCAGTCGAGTGTGGATTTTCATCACGATATTTTGAATGGAGTCATTAAGAGTGTTGTTTTTGGGGCTGCTGTGAGTGCCATAGCAGTCTATGAGGGATATGCCTCAGTGCCAACTGCTGAAGGTGTTTCTAGAGCAGTAACAAGAACGGTGGTGACGTCTGCGCTGGCTGTGTTAGCGTTGGATTTTGTCTTGACCGCATTTATGTTTACGGGAGCGCATTAAATGGAAAGATCAAATGTCGATCTATGGGTTGGAGTGTTTGTGGCATTCGGAATTGGAGCGCTACTATTTTTGGCGCTCAAAGCTGGGAATGTGGATTCCATCATCAAATCGGAAGGTTATAAGGTGTCTGCAGAATTTGACAACATTGGAGGACTGAAACCAAAGGCTCCTGTCAAAAGCGCTGGCGTTATTGTCGGACGAGTTGAGAGTGTAACTTTTAGTAACCAAAGTCTTAGGGCCGTGGTTAGGCTTAATTTAGATAAGCAATTCCAGTTTCCCGCCGATAGTTCAGTCTCGATTCTTACCTCTGGACTTTTAGGTGACCAGTTTGTGGGGATTGATCCAGGCGGCGCCCTTGAAAATTTAGAGGATGGGGACCGCGTTCGTATCACGCAGTCTGCTATTGTGTTGGAGAAGGTGATTGGTCAGTTTTTGTATGGAAAGATGTCTGAAAAAGATACTGATTAGTCGCATGGTCCAATTTTTCAAAGAGGAAGAGGTTTTCTATGAGGGTTGCTAATTCATTAGTTAGTGTTTGTTTTTTGTTCGCGCTTAGCGCTTCAAATGTTTTTGGTTTAGACGTCAAACCTGACGAGCTTGTCAGAGATGTTGTCGGTAAAATCATGAATCTGGTTGAGACTGATGCTGATGTCTCTGCTGGGGACATGGCAAAAACAATTGAGTTCGTTGAGGTCCAAGTAGCCCCCCATTTTGATTTTCCGCGAATGGCAAGGTTGGCCGTCGGCAGACCATGGCGTGATGCCACGCCTGCTCAGCGAGCGCTAATAGTTCAGGAGTTTCGAACATTGTTAGTGAGATCGTACGCTGCAGCGTTCACCCGCTTCAAGGGCATAAAAATTGAAGTTTTGCCCCTTCGCCCGTCAGACAATCCAAAATGGGCGCTTGTTGAGTCATCGATTAAATTGCCTACAGCGGTGGCTCAGCCGATCGCCTTGAATTACGATATGGAGTTAATTGATGGCAAATGGAAAGTGTTCGATTTGCAAATCGATGGCGCCAGCTTGATTGTTAACAACCGCAGTCTTTTTCAAAGAGAGATCCAATCGTCTGGAATCGATGGATTAATTGAGACGCTCAAGCAGAAAAATGCCCACGGTTCCAGTAATGACAGCGGAGCGCAGCATTGATGATTGCGGCAGATGCTGGTTCATTAAGTCTGGGAGGTGAGTTAACCGTGGTGAATTATGTAGAGCGGCTTGAGGAAGCTAAAGCTGCGTTGAGGGAAGGGCGTCTCGCGATTGACTTTGCGAATGTGCAGGAAATAGATTCTTCTGCAATTGCTTTTATGTTGGAGTGCGTAAGGGCTTCTGGCAATAAGGTGGTATTTAAGTCGTTGCCCAATACGTTGAGTGGGCTCGTTAGTTTGTACGGCGTTACTGACCTTTTAAAGATAAGCTGAAATACATTTGTTATGGATGATACGGTGCGTCCCGCTCTTGAGATTGATGCAGTTTCGAAATCATTCGGTGCTGTTAAAGCGGTGAGGAATGTTAGTTTCTCGGTTCCTCAAGGTGAGTTTTTTGGGCTTCTTGGGCCAAACGGAGCCGGGAAGACAACGTTGATTAATTCCGTGGCAGGGCTTTGCCGTGTTGACCACGGATCAATAAAAGTCATGGGCTATGACGTGTCGGGAGACTATCAATCTGCTCGGCGTGCTCTAGGAGTTGTTCCTCAAGAATTGGTATTTGATCCCTTCTTTTCTGTTAGAGAAACACTGACGTTCCAATCGGGATACTTCGGGATTAAAAAAAATGATGCTTGGATAGACGAAATATTGTTCGGCTTAAATCTGACAGACAAAGCGAATGCCAATATGCGATCGCTGTCAGGAGGGATGAAGCGGAGAGTTTTGGTTGCTCAGGCATTAGTGCATCGGCCCCCTGTAATCATATTAGATGAGCCGACCGCTGGGGTCGACGTAGATTTAAGAAAGAATCTTTGGTCGTTCATTCAAAAGTTAAATGATGAGGGCCACACGATAGTGCTCACGACGCACTACCTAGAGGAGGCTGAGAGTCTCTGTAGCCGTATCGGAATGCTTAAAAATGGTGAGCTCGTGATGATCGAGTCTACGGATCGTTTACTGCAAAGAGATAAGGAGTGTGTGATTCGTTTTCGCGTCAAACAACCGGCGAAAGCAAATTCATCTCCTTTGGAAACTCTTCTGCCTGATACGGTGTTTCTTGAGTCAGGGGAATACCTCGCTAAAGTCCCATCTCCCTCGGAGATTGAGGGTGTCCTTCGGCTCGTACGCGAGTTGGAGTATGAGATCGATACGCTGGAGACGGAGAATGAAGATCTTGAGGATGTCTTTCTGTCGATCATGAGAGCTAGCCCGGAGCGGTCAGAATAAGATGTCAGGTTTTAGTACTCTTTTTTTGAAGGAAGTTTTAAGGTTTTGGAAAGTTGCCGTCCAAACTGTAGGCGCACCGGTTCTTACGTCTCTCCTTTATCTGCTGATTTTCTCTCATGCCCTCAAAAACAGAATCAACGTTTATCCTGATATAGAAATCGATTATCTGACGTTTCTAGTGCCAGGACTCGCCATGATGAGTTTGTTGCAAAACTCTTTTGCGAATACGTCTTCTAGTTTGGCTCAATCAAAAATGATGGGCAATATCGTTTTTATTCTTCTTACCCCGATATCTCACCACGCGCTTTTTGCCGCGTATATCTCTGCAGCTTGCCTTAGAGGATTGCTCGTAGCGTCAGGTGTGATCATTGCATCTATGTTTTTTGTGAGTGTTCCCATCAGTAATATTTTTTATATCTTGTTTTTTGGCACCTGCGGGAGCGTTATACTGGGCTCGCTCGGCCTCATTGCGGGAATTTGGGCGGATAAGTTTGACCAAGTGGCAGCCTTCCAGAACTTCGTTATTTTGCCCATGACGTTTTTATCTGGAGTTTTTTATTCGGTAGACAGTCTGCCGCCGCTTTGGCAGATGATCTCCCATGCCAACCCATTTTTTTACTTGATTGATGGATTTCGTGCTGGATTCTTTGGCAGGTCTGATGTGCCGATTGAAATCAGCATTTGCGTTGTCTCACTGGTGAGTTTGTTCTTATCATTGGGATGTTTGTCACTAATTCGGAGTGGTTATAAGCTCCGAGGTTAAGCAGGATAAATTTATGGTTACTCCAGATGATGTTAAAACGTATATCCAGGATTCGTTAGCCTGTACTCACATTACGGTGATCGGTGATGGCCAACATTTTGAGGCAGTCATTGTGAGCGCCGCTTTTGATGGCAAGAGCCGACTGCAACGTCACCAGATCGTATATGCGGCTTTGGGTGATCGTATGAAAAGCGAGATCCACGCACTGTCCATGAAGACATTTAGTCCGACTGAATGGGAAGTTCAAGAAGGTTAGTGTGGAAAAGCTTGTAATCCAAGGCGGAGTAGAGCTTTTTGGCGAAGTTCAGGTTTCGGGTGCGAAGAATGCTGCGCTTCCGATACTCTGTGCGAGTCTTTTGACTGCCGAAAGCGTCAGAATTCGTAATTTGCCCCATCTTCAAGACGTCACAACGATGCTGACCCTTCTAGGGCATATTGGCGTTGATGTTGAGCTGGATGAGAAGATGGGGGTGGTGTTGTCGGCGAGAGATGTGACTCGGCTGCAAGCACCTTATGAATTAGTGCGGACCATGCGTGCTTCGGTATTGGTTTTAGGGCCGCTGGTAGCTCGATTCGGTAAAGCGCAAGTGTCCCTACCGGGGGGGTGTGCGATAGGGCAGCGTCCAGTAGATCAGCACATTAAGGGGCTCGAGGCTATGGGCGCTCGTGTGGAAATTGACCAAGGGTATCTTTCTGTTAGTGCTGAACGACTAGTAGGCGCGGAGATTGTTTTTGATCTTGTAACGGTTACGGGTACAGAAAACCTTATGTTAGCTGCAACATTGGCTGATGGCGTCACTATTTTGAGAAATGCGGCGATGGAGCCCGAGGTTGTGGACCTTGCTAAGTGCCTATTGGCTATGGGGGCCAAGATTACGGGTGCAGGTACCGAGACGATTAGGATTGAAGGCGTTGAGTCGCTCAATGGATTTGACCACGCTGTTATGTTTGATAGGATCGAGGCTGGCACCTATATGACCGCAGTGGCGGCGACTGGAGGGGAATTGTTACTCAAAGGCGTGGATACGAACATAATAAGTTCTATCACGTCAAAGCTTACTGGAGCTGGCGCTGTCATCAATCATGAGGGTGACAATTTACTTTTAATTGTATCGCGCCGGTTGAATCCAATAGACATAGAGACGGCACCTTATCCTGGATTTCCGACGGATATGCAGGCCCAGTTTATGGCGCTTGACACCATTGCCGATGGTACAAGTACTATCTCTGAAACTATTTTCGAGAACAGATTCATGCATGTACAAGAGCTCGAGCGTTTAGGCGCGAAGATTGAAATCCAAGGTAATATGGCGGTTATTCAGGGAGTTTCTTCACTTACTGGAGCTGAGGTAATGGCCACAGACCTTCGTGCGTCTGCTGGATTGATCATTGCTGGTTTAATCGCTTCTGGTGAGACCGTTGTAGGTCGTATTTATCATTTGGACCGGGGTTATGAGCGGATTGAAGAAAAATTTGGGCGTTTAGGGGCAAGAATTAAGCGCGTTGCCAATTAGTTTGAGTGTTGGTTATTGGTTATTTTTCATAAATTATTGAGGTTATAGCATTGGTTAAATCTGGTGAATTCGTCACGATGGCTCTATCTAAAGGGCGCATCCTTGAAGATACATTGCCTTTTTTAAAGGGCATGGGGATAAATCTGATTGATGACCCCGAAAAATCGAGAAAACTGATCATTGGGACTTCTGACCCTAGGTTGCGCATTATCATTGTGCGTGCAAGTGACGTGCCTACGTATGTTCAAAGAGGAGCTGCTGATCTAGGGGTTGCGGGTAAGGATGTCTTACTTGAGCACGATGGAGAAGGCTTGTTTGAGCCATTAGATCTGGGAATTGCTCAATGCAAATTGATGGTGGCCGTACCGGAGGGGATGGATTACAACAATGTCATTCGTTCTGGAGCGCGTCTTAGAGTGGCCACCAAATATGTTAAAGCCGCACGGAATCATTTCGCTCAGAAGGGAGTCCATATTGATTTAATTAAACTTTATGGCTCAATGGAGCTCGCACCTTTAGTCGGGTTGGCTGATGTGATTGTTGATCTTGTATCGAGTGGTAAAACACTGCAAGCAAATAAACTTGTGGCTGTGGAGGAGGTGCGTCAGATCAGCTCGCGATTAATTGTGAGTGCTGCATCATTAAAGCTAAAGCATGCGATGGTGCAGCCGATCATAGATGCATTCGGGCTGACGGTTAACCAAATGAAGAGTGCCAATGATTAAGGTTATTAAATACGCGGACGCGGATTTCGATCAACAATTGAGAGAGACATTGGCTTTTGATGAGAATTCTGTCTCGGCCATTGAGATTGTCGTGGATGATATACTTCAGCAGGTCCGTAGGCACGGGGACGCCGCGCTCATTGCGCTGACCAATAAGTTTGATCGGACTCAAGCGGCTTTTATCGAGGATTTGACGGTTGGCGCAGAGGTTTTGGCGTCCGCTCTGAGTGCTGTCGATAGTGAAGTTACAGACGCCTTGATGGCTGCTGCGCGTCGAATCGAGAGTTACCACCAGCGACAGATCCAGAACTCGTGGTCTTATCGAGACGAGTCAGGGAATCTTCTGGGTCAAAAGATTGTTCCTCTAGCTCGGGTCGGTCTCTATGTTCCGGGAGGCAAAGCGGCCTATCCTTCCTCTGTATTGATGAATGCAATCCCAGCTCGAGTTGCTGGCGTTAAAGAAATTGTGATGGTTGCGCCAACGCCAAACGGCGTGGTTAATCCTGTTGTGTTGGCGGCGGCGCATATTGCTGGAGTAGATCGGGTATATAAGATCGGTGGTGCGCAAGCGATCGGCGCACTTGCTTACGGGACTCAGACGATTAATAAAGTAGACAAGATCGTTGGCCCAGGTAACGCATACGTAGCATTAGCAAAGAAAAAGGTGTTTGGGACCGTTGGTATTGACATGATCGCGGGCCCTTCGGAGATTTTGATAATTTGTGATGGGAAGACTGACCCTGACTGGATAGTTATGGATCTTTTTTCTCAGGCCGAGCATGATGAATTGTCTCAATCAATATTGATCACGAACGATGAGTCATTTTTGTTTCGAGTGCAAGAAAGGGCTTTGGCATTACTACCCGAGATGCCGCGAAAGTCAGTGATCAAAAAATCGTTAGAGGATCGTGGCGCATTGATTCTTGTTAAAGATCTTGATGAGGCGTGCAAAATCGCGAATAGCATTGCTCCAGAGCATCTGGAGCTCTCTGTTGAGGAGCCTGGGTTGCTTCTAGATCAGATAGATAACGCGGGCGCGATATTTATGGGTAGGTATACATCCGAAGCCCTTGGTGATTACTGTGCCGGCCCTAATCACGTGTTACCGACTTCGGGAACTGCTCGTTTTTCATCGCCGTTAGGTGTTTATGATTTTCAGAAGCGTACAAGTTTGATTGAGGTTAGCGAATCAGGAGCGCGAGATTTAGGTCGTATTGCAGCGAAACTAGCACGCGAGGAAGGGCTAGAAGCTCACGCCCGATCGGCTGAAAAGAGATTTCAATCATGAGTCGTTTCTGGAGTGATGTTGTTAGCCGGCTGAGCCCCTACGTCCCTGGAGAACAGACCGATTCAAAAACGGTCATTAAACTCAATACGAACGAAAGTCCCTACGGACCCAGTAAAAAAGCGATCGATGCGATTTCAAGGTGTGTGGGTGATGATCTGCGGTTGTACCCAGACCCGCGTTGCTTGGATCTTCGTGCGGCGGTTGCCTCTTTGGAGGACTTAAGCGTCGATAATGTTTTTGTAGGTAACGGGTCAGACGAAGTGCTGGCGCATGTTTTTCGCGCGCTTTTTAAGTCCGACCAGCCAGTTTTGTTCCCAGATATTACGTACAGTTTTTACCCAAGTTATTGTCGGTTGTTTGATTTATCTTATGAGGAAATTCCGCTAAACGCTGATTTCCTCATCGAAATAGAAGATTACTCAAAAGGGAATGGTGGCGTTATTCTGCCCAATCCAAATGCGCCCACTGGAATTGATCTTGGACTTCCTTCAATTCGCAGATTACTGGAAAGCCAATCTGACAGTACAGTGGTCATTGACGAGGCTTATGTCGATTTTGGCGCGGAATCTGCAGTAGTACTTATCCAAGAGTTCCCGAACCTCCTGGTGACCCGATCTCTTTCGAAATCTTATGGGCTAGCAGGACTGCGCGTTGGGTACGCCTTAGGCCATGCCGATTTAATAGAGGCTTTGCATCGAGTTAAGGATAGTTTTAACTCTTACCCTGTTGATCGGCTTGCTTCAGCCGGAGCCATTGCTGCGATTGAAGATCGTGATTACTTAAATAAAGTGCGGCTCGACATTATGCGAAGTCGTGAAAAGCTCTCGTCCGGTTTGTCGGCCTTGGGTTTTTTGGTTTTGCCTTCGGCGACTAATTTTGTGTTTGTGCGCCATGAGCGGCTTTCAGCTCGATCGCTCCACCAAGAGCTTCGACAAGCCGATATTCTCGTGCGGCACTTCACTAGACCAACGCGTGTTGAGGAATTTCTTCGCATCACCGTTGGAACAGAGGAGATAGTCGGAGAGATGCTTAAGCGTTTGCAATTAATCCTCGCGCATTAATAGGATGACGTTATTCGTATAAAATAGCACCGTTTACACCTATCATTTTTAAGCTTGAAGACTCTCATGGATAGAATTGCTAAAGTCGAAAGAAATACGTTCGAAACTCAAATAGGGGTGGAGGTTAACTTGGATGGTGTTGGAAAATCTGATATCAGCACGGGGATTGGATTTTTTGACCACATGCTTGACCAAGTTGCGCGTCATGGGTTATTTGATCTCTCCATAAAGGCTGAGGGAGACCTTCATATTGATATCCATCACACGGTGGAGGATATCGGTATTACTCTGGGTCAAGCTTTTGCTAAAGCGCTTCCTGATAAAAAGGGAATCTTTAGGTACGGTTATTCCTATGTTCCCCTGGATGAAGCTCTGTCACGTGTAGTGGTTGATTTATCGGGAAGGCCAGGTTTAGAGTACTCAGTCAAGTATGTTCGAGGCCGTATCGGTGACTTTGACGTTGATGTGATCCGAGAGTTTTTTCAGGGCTTTGTGAATCAAGCGGGGATTACTCTTCATATTGATAATTTGAAGGGGATAAACGCGCACCACCAAGCTGAAACAGTGTTTAAGGCCTTTGGTCGTGCACTTCGTATGGCCGTGGCCGTTGACGTGCGTAGCGGTGGTGCTCTTCCTTCAACTAAGGGGCAACTCTAGTCAGTTGACGGTTTAATATGGCTTTGGTTGTAGTAGTCGATTATGGAATGGGCAATCTGCGATCAGTAGAGAAGGCCCTAGCGCATCTAGGAACATCTGATGTCATTAAGATTTCAGGTGATCCAGCCGACATTGCAATTGCGGACAAAATCGTGTTCCCGGGTCAAGGGGCAATGCCAGATTGCATGAAAGAGCTGGAGTCCAGGAGGTTAATTGATCCCATACGATTGGCTGCGGCGACAAAACCATTTTTAGGTATTTGTATAGGGTTGCAGCTTCTTTTTGAGCGTAGTGAAGAGGGTGACGTTCCCGGTCTTGGTTTAATGTTGGGGCAGGCTCGCAAGTTTTCCCCAGAAAATCTCGATGCCACGGGCGTCAAATTCAAAGTTCCTCATATGGGTTGGAATAAGGTCGACATTTGTCGAGCACATCCGATTTTTGAAGGAATAGATAATCAAGAATATTTTTACTTTGTGCATAGTTATTTTGTTGAGCCGGTAGTGTCGGAGACGGTCATTGGGGAGACGACTTACTGTAATAGCTTCACAAGTGCGGTAGCCTTTGGAAATTTGGTTGCTGTTCAGTTTCATCCAGAGAAAAGTCAACACGCAGGTCTAAAGTTGTTGTCTAATTTTTTGAATTGGGATGGCCAATGGACTTGCTAGCATTATTCATTTCATTGTGTAGTTTTGGACGCTTTAAAATTTAATTAAATTCTATGATTTTGATTCCAGCGATTGATCTTAAGGACGGACATTGCGTTCGTCTTCGGCAGGGTTTGATGGAGGATGCTACGGTTTTCTCTGAGGACCCCTTAGCTATGGCCAAGCATTGGCAACAATTAGGTGCTCAACGACTTCATCTTGTGGACTTAAACGGAGCGTTTGAGGGGAAGCCGGAGAATGAGCGAGCAATAAGTGAAATCGTGGATGCTATCGGAGGCGCTGTTCCTGTTCAGGTTGGGGGCGGCATACGAGATCTTGAAACGATAGAGCGTTATTTGACTCGAGGAGTATCGTTCGTTGTTATTGGAACCGCTGCGATTCGCAAGCCAGGGTTTTTGCAGGAGGCTTGTCTAGCATTTCCAAGTCATATTATCGTAGGGCTTGATGGTAAGGATGGAAAGGTGGCCGTCGATGGCTGGGCGAAAGTGACCGAGCACGATGTTACTGATATGGCGAAGAAATTTCAGAGTTACGGGGTCGAAGCAGTTATTTATACGGACATTGGTCGAGACGGGATGATGACTGGCGCGAATATACAATCCACGAAAGAATTAGCGTCTTCTCTGGATATCCCTGTTATTGCTAGCGGGGGCATCAACTCCATCGATGATATTCGTAGGCTGAGAGAGCTGGAGGCGGACGGTGTTACGGGAGCAATTACTGGGCGTGCGATATATGAATCTGCCTTTGATTTTAAAGAAGCGAATCAAATCGCAAAGCATGGTTAGCCAAAGCGAGGGGTCAGGCGAGTGGCATTGACGAAAAGAATCATCCCTTGCCTGGACGTCAATAATGGACGCGTTGTTAAGGGGGTCAATTTTGTAAGTCTCAGGGATGCGGGCGACCCTGTAGAAGTTGCTCAACGATATGATGAGCAAGGCGCAGACGAGCTTTGCTTTCTTGATATCACGGCAAGCAGTGATGAGCGAGGGCTGATATTAAAAGTCATCGAGGACGTAGCGGAGCAAGTCTTTATACCGCTAACTGTTGGTGGAGGTGTTAGGGCAACCGCTGACGTACAGAGGCTATTGAAAGCTGGTGCAGACAAGGTGAGCATTAATACCTCAGCAGTACTGAATCCTGGTTTGGTAAAAGAGGCGAGTAGTTTCTTTGGATCACAGTGTATCGTTGTGGCTATTGATGCGAAGGCGCGCCCTGGCGTTAATTCTGGTTGGGAGGTTTTCACCCATGGCGGGCGTAACGAAACCGGCTTAGACGCGATAGAATGGGGTTTACGAATGCAAGAAGCTGGAGCGGGTGAAATTTTATTGACCAGTATGGATCAGGACGGCACCAAGCAGGGTTTTGATATCGCCCTGACTCGTGCAATGTCTGATGCTTTGAGTATTCCGATCATTGCCAGTGGAGGGGTTGGTGTCGCAGAACACTTTGTTGAAGGGGTGCTTAAAGGTGGTGCAGATGCATTGTTGGCTGCCAGTGTTTTTCATTATGGGGAAATGTCAGTAAGAGAGGTCAAAGAGGTCATGGCTCAAGCCGGGATAGAGGTCCGGTTATGAGTTATGAGTGGGTTTCCGAGATTAAATGGAACGCTGATGGACTTGTGACGGTGGTTGTTCAAGATTGGGGCACCGGCAAAATTTTAATGGTGGCCTGGGCCAATGAGGAAGCAATTTTAAAATCGCTCAGTGGTGGGCGGGCGTGTTTTTGGTCTCGCTCTCGCAATAAATTATGGCTCAAGGGTGAGTCGTCCGGGCATTACCAATTGATTAAGGATGTTTATCTGGATTGTGATGGGGATTCGCTCTGTCTCTTATACACATCTGACGCTGCCGACGAATAGAGAGGTGTAGATC
>CAJXPC010000016.1 GCA_913057845.1 uncultured Pseudomonadota bacterium | reverse complement strand
AGCGTCAGATGTGTATAAGAGACAGAGTTAAATATAAGTGTTTCGAGGGTGACGTTTTTATGACAAAGTCTGAGCTTATTAGTCGATTGGTAGAAAGACTACCTGCATTTAAAGAAGACGATGTAACGTTTTCGGTGGGTTTGCTATTGGAGGCGATACGCTCAACTTTGGAAAAAGGCCAACGCGCTGAAATAAGGGGATTCGGTAGTTTTGCTTTAAATTATAGGCCGCCTCGAAATGGGAGAAACCCTAAAAGTGGTGAACAAGTTTCTGTGCCACCAAAGTACGTGCCACATTTTAAGCCCGGCAAAGAGCTTAAGGATAGAGTGAATGCTCGGTCGGGAATGTGAGTGCGAAACTTTTGATGGGGCGGATTTGTCACTGTTAAAGTAGATTTAAAGAGCGATCGGGGTTTTCTCGATCGCTTTTTTTTGTGCTTTATAACTTAGTTAACTAAATAAGAAGAGATGGTGCAACATGTTTAGATTTGTATCTGGCTTATTTAAGCTAATCCTTTTTGCTTTGATTTTGGTCTTTGCCATCTACAATTTCGACGTCGTTACACTGCGTTTTGCTAACGTATATGAGTTTACTTTGCCACTAGCAGTGGTTGTTTTTTTGGTTTTTGTTTTGGGCTTGGCTTTGGGAACTACGATGACTTGGTTTAGTAGATCAACTATTAAGAAGCACCCTTAGCGTTGTAGGAATACTCGATGGATTTTGAAAACTGGTGGTTACTCTCATTCCCGTTATTTTTTTTACTGGGATGGCTCGCGGCTAAGATAGACGTTAAGCAGCTTGTGAGCGAGACAAGACGAATTCCATCGACATATATTGAAGGGTTAAACTTTTTACTAAATGAAGAAAAAGATAAGGCAATAGAAGTTTTAGTTAAACTCTCTCT
Source organism: uncultured Pseudomonadota bacterium (assembly GCA_913057845.1). GTDB lineage: Bacteria > Pseudomonadota > Gammaproteobacteria > Burkholderiales > Eutrophovitaceae > Eutrophovita. The sequence goes on along the minus strand of CAJXPC010000016.1, from coordinate 12,057 downwards.
TGCAGAACCAGATTCGATTGAGTTGCAGTTTGCTGTTGGTGTCCTGTTCCGCGATAAAGGTGAGATGCAACGTGCGTTAGCGATACATCAAGGTCTTCTCGATAGACCTGATCTTACAGGCGTCCAAAGAAATAGAGCGGTTCTATCCGTGGGTCAAGATTTTTTCAAATCAGGCTTGTATGACCGCGCCGAGGACTTTCTTAAGCGTGTTGGCGGCAAAGAACATGTGCCCGAAGCGTTGAGGATTCTGACGGATCTTTACGTGAACCAAAATGAATGGATGCTTGCTATAGAGGTGGCACGAAAATTACAAGAAACGACGGGTGAGTCTAAAAATTCTGAGATTGCACATTTTATGGTTGAAATTGCATTGAGTTATTGCGAGAAGGAAGACCATAATCAAGCTCTAGAGTGGCTCTATAACGCAATAGACGAAAATCCGGTAGCCCCCAGACCTAGAGTCGTTCTAGGCGACATACTCAAGGCGCAAGGACGTTATCGTGAGGCCATTCATGAGTGGAGTAAGTTAGAGCACTTTGCTGTAGGTTATATGGGGCTTGTCTCGGACTCATTGATCGAGTGCCATTATAAGTTGGGAACTCAAAACCAGTGTTTGGGAAACTTTAAAAAAATTATCGAAGTTGCCCCTAATCATGACTTGTTAGTGCGTACTTATAAACTGAGTGTCGAGTTAGAGGGGCACGAAGCTGCACGCGACTTAGCTCGAACATTCTTGAAACAAACATTAGATGTTACTTGGGCTATTCCAATTCTTGACTTAATAAAAAACGATGCAGATGATGCCTTTCTTGAAGACGTTAATCTGCTCATTGAGGTGACAGAACAGCATCGTCAAGATTCAGGCAATGTTTGTGATAGTTGTGGGTTTCGCGCTCAAGTGCACTACTGGCGGTGCCCGGCGTGCAGACTCTTGGACACCTATGTGCCTTCAACGATTCAAGTGGGAGAAAAGTCGTGAAATCAAAAGTTATCGTTGCATTAGATTTTTCAAATGAGAATCATCTGATGAGCTTTGTCGATCGTGTTAGTCCCGAACTCTGTGGACTTAAGGTCGGTAAAGAACTTTTCACATCTTTCGGCCCTCGGCCTGTAGAAATGTTAGTCGAGAAGGGTTTTTCTGTATTCTTAGATCTCAAATATCACGATATTCCAAACACAGTCGAGCGAGCTTGTGCCGCCGCTCGAGATCTTGGTGTTTGGATGGTCAATGTACACGCCTTAGGCGGAGCAGAAATGATTCAGGCTGCAAGAAGTGGACTTGGAAATGCGCCTAACCGTTCTTTGCTCACCGCTGTAACTATATTGACCTCAATGGATGCGGCAAGTCTGAGCGCCATTGGTTTTCATCAGGAACCTGCGGAAATGGTGATGCGGTTGGCACAGTTAGCTCAAAAATCTGGAGCAGATGGAGTCGTCTGTTCGGCTAACGAGGCTAAGGAACTGAATGCAAGGTTTGGCGACGATTTTATCAAGGTAACACCAGGTATTCGCCCACCTGGAGCCGCCTCTCATGATCAGAAACGGGTAATGACACCTTCTGAAGCGATAAAACAAGGTGCTGATTATCTTGTAATTGGTCGACCAATCACGCAAGCGCTAGATCCAGTCAGTGTATTAACCTCAGTCATGCAAGAAATAGAAAATAGCGTAAATTTTGATGTATAAAAAACCGAGTACACTTCCTGTTTGGGTGTGTAGGCTCGATTGTTATGAACATTATTAAATTAAAAAACAGACTAAAATCTACTCGAATTCTTGTTGTCGGGGATGTGATGCTGGATCGTTATTGGTTCGGAAGTGCGGATCGAATTTCGCCCGAGGCGCCTGTTCCAGTTGTGCGTGTTGATAAGACCGAATATCGGCTAGGTGGCGCCGGTAATGTCGCTTTGAATATTGCAAAGCAAGGGGTTCGAGTTAACTTGCTTTCGGTCAGAGGTGATGATCAGGAGGGGCGAGAGTTAGAGTCGTTGTTGGAGCGTAATCATATCGAGTCACACTTGCTGATCGATAAGCAGCTCTCAACGACGATTAAGACTCGTGTGATTGCACAGCACCAGCAATTAGTAAGAATTGACTTTGAGAGCACACCAACACACGAAGTTTTAAACCAAGCATTAAAGCGTTATGTCGATCTCGTGTCGGATGCGGATGCGATTGTATTCTCAGATTACGGTAAAGGCGGGTTGCAGCATATTGCTCAAATGATTAGAGAGGCCAATAAAGCCGATAAATGCGTGCTTGTTGATCCTAAGGGTGTTGATTTTGAGAGATATTGTGGTGCTTCATACATCACGCCGAATAAATCTGAGTTAAGGAATGTTGTCGGCCCTTGGGAGTCTGAAAAGGAGCTCACTCAAAAAGTTAATACGTTGCGCAGGGACCTTGGCTTGACCGGAGTATTGGTGACTCGTAGTGAAGAAGGGATGAGCTTATTTCGTGAAGGTCATTCTCTGAATTTCCCTACGTCAGCGCAAGAAATTTATGACGTCAGCGGCGCAGGCGATACTGTTATAGGGGTTTTTGCGGCTATGCTGGCGAGTGGTTGTGATGTTGAAGAATCAGTAGCTTTTGCTAATCGTGCCGCAGGAATTGTCGTGGGTAAACTTGGGACTGCTACGGTAAATTTTGATGAGCTTTTCCCGGAAAGTGAGTAATAGATGTCGGTGATTGTGACGGGTGGTGCAGGTTTTATTGGTTCGAATTTAATTCGAGGCTTGAACGCACGTGGCATCGTTGACATTTGGGTTGTTGATAACATTGGTTCATCCCATAAGTTTAAAAATCTAATAGGCTGCGAGTTTAAGCAGTACCTGCACAAAGATGACTTTCGTAATCTCGTGCGCGAAAATAAATTTAACGATAAAGTCTCCGCAATTTTTCATCAAGGAGCCTGCTCAAATACGATGGAATTGAATGGTAATTATATGCTGGACAATAATTACCAATACTCAATTGAACTTCTAGATTTTTCGATTAGAAATGAGATCCATTTTATCTATGCGTCATCGGCTGCTGTCTACGGCGCTGGCACTCAATTTAAAGAAGATAAGGTTAACGAATCTCCATTAAATGTCTATGGTTATTCAAAATTCATTTTTGATGAACTTGTACGTGAAAGGCTGAATGGGGCAAAATCACAAATTGTTGGGTTGAGATATTTCAATGTGTATGGTCCTAGGGAAAACCATAAAGGACAAATGGCATCCGTCTCTTATCATTTGTTCAATCAAATGTCTGAGGGCGGTGCGTTAAAGTTATTTGAGGGCAGTGGGGGATATGCTGCAGGAGAGCAGAGACGAGATTTTGTTTATGTGGATGATGTAGTTAAGGTGAACTTGGAATTTTTAGACCATCCGGAACGGTCAGGTATCTATAATTGCGGTACGGGACGATCACAAACCTTTAACGAGGTAGCTGTAGCAACCATCAATGCTGTGCGCAAAAGACGCGGAGAATCTTTGATGTCGCTTGACGACATGTTAGACCAACAGGTCATCACGTATCGTCCTTTCCCTGAAGGTTTGGAATCGAGGTATCAGAGTTTCACAGAGGCTAACTTAGAACGGTTGCGGGATTCCGGATCGGAAGCCACCTTTCATGATGTCGCTTCGGGTGTTGAGGCGTACGTTGATTTTTTGACCACCTCTATTTGTTCTTAAAGAGTAATACTTCAAAATGGCATACAAAACACTTGATGACTTAGTTGGTAACACTCCGTTAGTTCGGTTAAAACGAATGCCGGGACAGACGACCAACGTTGTTTTGGGAAAATTAGAGGGTAATAATCCAGCAGGATCAGTGAAAGATCGTGCTGCTTTGTCGATGATTATGAAAGCTGAAGAAGCTGGACGTATTAAACCGGGAGACACGCTTATCGAAGCCACTTCTGGTAATACGGGTATTGCTTTGGCGATGGTGGCCGCAATGCAGGGCTATAAAATGGTTTTGGTGATGCCGGAAAATTTGTCGATCGAAAGAAGACAGACGATGGCCGCATTTGGCGCAAAATTTATACTCACACCGCAGCCTCGAGGTATGGAAGGTGCTAGGGATATCGCAGAAGAGATGCAAGCGCGCGGAGAGGGCGTCATTCTGGATCAGTTTTCTAACACTGATAATCCACTGGCCCACTATGACAACACAGGTCGAGAAATTTGGGAACAAACTGAGGGGCGAATCACACATTTCGTCTCGAGTATGGGCACTACAGGCACAATAATGGGAGTGTCGCGATATTTGAAAGCGAAAAACTCGGACATTCAAATTATCGGTTGCCAACCCACTGATGGGTCTCAAATTCCAGGAATCAGAAAGTGGCCAGAGGCTTATTTGCCGAAAATATTTGATCCCAAACGTGTTGATCGAGTGATCGAGGTGTCGCAGGTGGACGCAGAGGAGACGACGCGTCGAATGGCAAAAGAAGAGGGAATATTTGCTGGAATCTCAGCGGGTGGTGCGATGTGGGTTGCCCTACAGTTATCCGCAGTTCTTGATGATGCAACCATCGTTACGATTGTTTGTGACAGAGGAGACCGTTACCTATCGACGGGTGTTTTCCCTGCCGAGTGATGTATTTGTCATGTTCCCGACTTTAACTTTTGATATTGAGACAATTCCCCTCATTCTTGGGGTTCGTCGAATAAGAAATTATGACGAATGGTTTAATAATTTTAAAATCGCAAGCCATACCTTCCAGGAACGATTCAAAAAAATAGACCCAGAGTTCTGTCCACTATTGAGTGGTGAGCACTGGACAAAATTTTTACAAGCTTAGGTAAAATCCTTTGGGTACTGTTATGGAAGTTTTGATTGAATCCGTCGACCATGAAGCACGTGGTATTGCTCGTCATGACAATAAAGTTATCTTTGTTGATAATGCTCTGCCTCAAGAGACCGTGGGTGTCGAGATTAAGAGACGTAAACCAAGCTTTGAAACTGGGGTCTCTACTTATATTAACTCTCCTTCTTCCTCGCGCATAACTCCGAAATGTTCGTATTTTGGTGTTTGTGGTGGCTGTAGTTTTCAACACATTAATTCAAGAACACAGATCGCCATCAAACAACGGGTACTCGAAGATGCGTTAACCCGTATTGGAAAGGTTAATCCAGAGCAGATGTTGTCGCCGATTTGTGGCCCTACATTCAACTATCGTTCTCGTGCTCGTCTGTCGAGCCGTTATGTGATAAAAAAAGAAAAAGCTCTGGTTGGTTTTCGTGAAAAAGGTAAGAGCTATGTAGTCGATATGGTTTCTTGTGAGGTGCTCCCTAAGCATATTTCAGTGCTGTTGCCAGCCTTAAAATTATTGGTTGAATCATTCTCCATTCGAGAACGAGTGCCTCAAATAGAGGTGGCCTGTGGCGATGCGGTTGATGTTCTAGCTTTTAGGATTTTAGAAGACTTGGCGGAAGACGATTTAAAGGCATTGAAGCAATTCGGCGAGAAGTATGATGTGGTTATTTTTACGCAACGTGGAGGACCAGGGACGCTGATTCAGATCTGTCCTGAACTTCCAGTTGCCCTAACGTACAGTATCCCTGATATGAACCTGACGTTTGAGTTTGGATTGTCAGAGTTTACGCAAGTGAACACAGACGTAAATTCGGTATTGGTTCGTCGCGCAATTAGCCTACTCAAGTTGAAACCCGGTGAGCGCGTCGCAGATTTATTTTGTGGCTTAGGTAATTTCTCATTAGCAATTGCTAGAAGTGGTGCGGCAGTTATTGGGCTAGAAGCGAATCAAGAACTGATTGATCGGGCGTCTGGCAATGCCACTCGTAATCAATTGTCTGATCGTTGTGAATTTCTTGTGGCTAACCTTTTTATAGAAGGGTGTCCCGCTTATCAAGCGCTTAGGGCGATTGATAAGTTACTGATTGATCCGCCGCGTGATGGAGCAATGGAGCTCATTAAAAGTATAGGGACTAATGGCCCTAAACAAATAGTGTACGTGTCTTGCAACCCGGCTACCTTAGCGCGAGATGCTGGCATACTCGTGCATGAGCATGGTTATCGCTTAACTTCAGCGAGTATCGTCAACATGTTTCCTAATACGTCTCATGTTGAATCTATCGCATCTTTTGAGAAATAAAAAAAGCGCGATAAATCGCGCTTTTTTTAAAATCTACTGCGTGTCAATCCCGATTACCTGCCAGTGCCATTAGTAAGTGCAGTAGGCTTACAAATATATTGAATAAGCTCATGTAAACACCCGTGGCTGCCATAAGGTAGTTTGTTTCGCCGCCGTTGACGATGCGGCTCACATCGTGCAAAAGGAACATCGAGAAGACAGCGACGGCCAGAGCCGATATCGTTAGCGCTAGGGCTGGTATCTGTAGGAACATGTTCGCGAACATGGCAATGATAAGTACCATCATGCCCACAAATAGGAATTTGCCCATAAAGCTGAAATCACGTTTGGATGTGGTTGCGATTACGCTCATGACAACCATAATACCTCCGGTTCCAGCTGCGGCTAAACCGATGAGTTCAGGTCCATTTCTCAAGGAAAGTGCTACGTTCAAAATTGGGCCCAACCACCATCCTAGGATAAAGGTCATGCCGAGAAGTAACGCAGCACCAAGACCGCTATTGCGATTTGCGGCAATCGCATATTGTAAGCCGATGACGGCACCTAACATGACTAGGGAACTCATGATGGGATGCTTAAAAACAATACCACTCGACGCCATACCGACGAAAGCCCCAATAATTGTGGGTACCATGGTGAGAGCCAGCATTAGGTAAGTATTTTTTAGGACTTTTAACTGTTGAGCTCCTAAGACACCACCAGCAGATGAGGCAGGAATGTTTGATTGCATTTGGTTTACAGCTCCTTAGTTTTAGGGAAAGTTGAACTCGGCCAGTCTAATGGCTTTAATGATGACTTGTAGTGATCAATACTACAACTATTCCCATTATAGAGAAATAAGAGAAAATTTCTGAGATTTTAGCTTGGTTAATATGTCTAAAATAGGAGATAATTAGACACTGGAAGCGTGGCAGAGCGGTTGAATGCACCGGTCTTGAAAACCGGCAAGGGCGTGAGTCCTTCGTGAGTTCGAATCTCACCGCTTCCGCCAATTTTATGCCTCTAGCCATTCTCGGCATTCCAAATTAAAAAAATAATATAAACATCAACAATATGCTTAAAGTCTATAGGGTATGGGCCACCCATTACGACCTTGCCCGTGAATGTATCTGTAAGAAATGCAAAGGGTGTTGAGTGTGAACCCCTAAGAACCAAGTGCCCGATAGACACTCGCTCTTCCTATTCCCATTGCCTTCTTACATCTTTTAATAATCCTGTACATATCAGACATCGGCGCTGAAGCCTCGTTTTTTCGAACCACCATCCCATATGGATAACTAAACCCTGTGTAGACCGCTCCCCCGAGTGTGTTTAGTTCTTACTGGAATTATTTCCGCTCTTCCTAATTAGCCAATGAGAAAAGTTTGAGAACCCCAGAACAGGCTATATAAGTTTATGAGCTAAATCTCGATTGTTGCCCAAGCTGCCTGCGTGAGGTTGGCACTAATTTAGAATAAGTAGTCTATAAGTTTGACATTAATATGTCGCTAAAAATAAAATGAGGACAACCTTAAGACTTAGATGGCTAGGGATGTAATCAGAAAAAAAACATAAGGAGACTTATTTAAAGGCACGCGCATTCAAGAATCTATAAAATTGAACTTCTGGATTCATATTTTGTCGTATTTTTTCGAATGCCAAGTCGTAGGGAGAAATAGTGGAACAATCAAAATTAAGAACGAAAATTGGCTGGCTTGCAGGAATATGTGCTGGAGTATGCGCGGTTTGGTTACCGTTGGGTGTTCTCGAATATATTCCTTTTGTGTTTGAAATACCTGGGGAAACGATGCTACGATCACATGCAGGATTGGCGGTAGGGTCTTTAATGGTAGCAGCATGGGGTTTCTGGGAAAAATAACTTAAAAATAGATTTAAGAGGAGAGAGTCAATGGTCAAAGTTTCAGATATGTTCATATTAATTGCTGTATTAATTTCATTTGCGGTTTCGGCATACCTGTGGTTTTCTGGCAATAAAGAGGAGGGTTTATTTACCGCAACTTGGGTAACTTCAATTCTTTGCTTTGGTATCTACTTCAACGTTTTAGCGTTAAAGAAAGGGAAAAAGTGAGTGATAACCTAATTCTAATTGTTGGCCTTTTCTGCACTGCTCTTACTCTTCTTGGCGCTTTCTTAACTGTTCAGGAGTTTAAAAAACAAAACGAGAGTGATTGAGGCGGAAATAAACCACTGAAAAATATAGATTTTTACATAAAAAGACCACCTTTATAGGGTGGTCTTTTTGTTAATGGTCACCATAATTTTTGTCTCCGCCCTTCGGTCTTAGCGTGTGTGAGCCACGCACATATTGATTGCAAATCCCATGTAATTGTGTAAACGTATTCTCAGTCCGTTAGACGTTATCGGATTATAAAAATAAAAAAGCGGTTGAGTTGGCCCATTAATAGCAATGCTGCAGGGCCTATTAATTAACTATTTCTGAGGGGAATTCAATGTATTTAAACAAAGGGGCAATTACAGTTTTGGCCATTGGTTTATCAATGGGAATCCAAACGGCATATGCAGGAGCGAATGATCCATTAGAGGGGCCAATTTACGATGTGCCGTTGACTGATAATTGGGCGCCATCGAAATATTGGGGTGCTGGTGATAAGGCGGGTAGTGCGAATCACATGAAAGATTCTAAAAATGTGCAAAGAGCACTTGCGACCGTGAAGAGATTTAAAGCAATTAGTGTTGGAAAGTATTATCACAAAGAGGCACCTGCTTTTGGGCCGCGGGGTTGGAATATGACGATACCTGGGACGCCAACGGGCGGACCATTTGGTGCAAATGCACTTTTCTATCATGATGAATTAGTTACAACTGAAATCGGGCAGATCCAGACACAGTTCGATGGCCCTGGTCACATTGGTGTGAATACTTCAAACGGAATGTTCATGTACAACGGTTTCAATCCAATGAATCCAGAGAATGGCTACGAGCGGGGCGCTGGCGGACGTGTTGTCGGTTTGGGTGATGCTGGAGTAGAGAATATTGCTCAAACTGGGTTTGTATGTCGATTGGTTGTATTAGATGCCGTGGCGTACAAGAAAAAAATTGGACAAATTTCAGCCAGCGCAGAGATGTTGCCGATTCCGATGACTTCAGCCGATGTTGGTGGGATTGTCACTGCGGATGACATTGAGGGTATTTTGAAGCTACAAGGTTTAGGACCCATTCAGGCGGGCGATTGTGTCGCACTCCATACCGGACAGGGTAATACATGGAGCAATGATCGCTATTTAACCATGAGTTCTGAGGAGCGAGCTGCTGCACGAGCAATATTTGCTCAGGGTGAGCCTGGATTTGGTATTTCTGCTTGTGAGTATTTTGGACAGAGAAATATTGCGCTCACGATGGGGGACACCTCAGCAAATGATGCTCAACCAGGGAATGAGGTTGAAGGTTGGGCGGTACCATGTCATACCGAGCTTCAGGTCAAGTATGGTGTGTGGAACCTTGAAAATGTAGACACAAAATCGTTGATTGATAATAAGGTCCATGAGGGAGCATTCATTTGGTCTCCATTGCGGATTATTGGGGCAACGGGTTCACCTGGAAATCCCATTGTGCTCTACTAAGAATTACAAACAAGTGGCGTGATGTCTATGTCATTTAACCGTTTTTTTGTGGCCGGTTGAGTATTACTCAACCGGCCTTTTTAAACTGTCTTTCATTATTTTTTTGATCACCCGATCGTTTTTTTAACTAGGACTAAAATGAAGTGTTATCTACAGGCTTTATTGAGGATTGCATTGTGCGCCTCTTTACTTGTGACTCAAGCAGTATCTGCTCATCCTGGGGACGAAAATTCCTTAGTAACCAATTTTGATTGTGATAAATCCTATCCAAATATGATTGATTCTTTGCCTTTTCCTCTGGAGGAATTTGCAACGCTTAAATGTTTTGGAAATGGCCAATTGATCATGGCTAAATCAAATTGGTCATGGAGGTACTCGGGCAGTTTTTTTGGCACACCTCGCATACCGGCTAGTGCGCACGACGAACTGACAGCTATCCCGCCACCTTACTACTTCACTAATGTAAAAGTCGGGGAAGCTCGCTCAGAAAATATGAGTGGGTATTTAGATAAACTGATGACTGATGTTATGACGTTTAGACCCAAAGTTGAAATCACTAACGTATACGATATTGAGCTGACGAATAATCACGACAGTCTAATTCGCCTGGTCATTGCGCTAGAGAAACAAGGGAATGGTTGGTTATTGGTGTGTAATCCAGATTGTCGTCCCGAATATGTGATTTTATTCAACAAACGTTAAGGGGCTTGATGAGGAAAAGATCTATTTGATCATATGTATTCTGAGTATGTGCTCTGTGGAGAGATTCTCACGTCGCTTTATTTACGCGCCACCTTTAGGATGAGTCGGGTCAATCCACAGCACTTCTTCTGGAGCTTCAGCAGGCTCAATGTCCATATTGACGGCAATTGCTTCCCCATCACTTCGACATAACACACATTCAAGTACTTCGTCGTGACTTGCATTAATCTCTTGATGGGGGACAAAGGGCGGGACATAAATGAAATCTCCAGGGCCGGCTTCTGCGCAAAACTCAAGGGATTCGCCCCATCTCATCCGCGCCTTACCTTTAATCACATAAATCACGCTTTCCAGGTGGCCATGATGGTGCGCACCGGTTTTCGCATTCGCCTCGATAGTGACTGTCCCAGCCCATAATTTCTGCGCGCCGGTACGCGCGAAATTAATCGCAGCCTTACGGTTCATTCCCGGCGTTGAGGGGACGTTGCCATCTAACTTGTCACTCGTGATGACTTGTACGCCATCGTGCATCCATGTCTTATTTGTCATATCGATACCCGGTATCGTGTGGCATTTTTTATGCGGAGGTAGAGTTCAGCGAACTACCTGATGAGAGTGATTTTCTGAACTTATTGAGGTCTTGAACTGAATTGAACGGTTGTTTGAGAAGAATACTCATGTTGTGCAGAATTCTACCCGATACCTTACCTTCCCAATGTTTATCAAATTGAATTTGTTTATCTAGCCAGTGCTCTAACCAACCGGGTTCTGGCATTCTGCTTTGTATCGTGTCTTTGGGGAATAAGGCCTCATTGACGTGTAAGTTCGTCGGGTGCAGCGCTTTTTTGGTTCGTCTTGCCGCTGCCATGAGGACACCAATCTTGGCAAAGGCTCTTTGCGCCTCCTCAGTATTGTGTGTGAGCGCCTTTTTCATAAATTGAAGATATGCGCCACCGTGCCTGGCCTCATCTTTCGCGATGGTTTCGTAAATCATTTTAATGACTGGTTCTGTATGCCATTCAGAAGCTCTTTTATACCAATGATAGAGCCGAATTTCACCACAGAAATGCAGCATTAAAGTTTCTAATGGAGGTGCTTCATCAAATTCAAATCGAATTTGATGAAGCTCTTCTTCAGTAGGAGCTAAGTCGGGTCGAAAGCGTCTCAGATACTCAATGAGTATGAGGCTGTGTTTTTGTTCCTCGTAAAACCAAATCGACATGAATGCCGAAAAATCACTGTCATGTCTGTAATCGCGTAAGAACATTTCCGTGGCTGGAAGGGCGGCCCATTCAGTAATGGCGTTCATTTTTATTGTTTGTGCATGCTCATCAGTGAGTAACGATGCATCGAACTGATCCCAGTTTATATCGTCAAACGTCCAACGAGCTCTTTCGAAATCAATATAGATTTTCGGGTACAACATTTCGTTATTTTTTGCTTCCATACCTACTCATTTGGTCATTCAGGTGAGCCCTGTTTGATTTTTAGTTTTCGTGACCCAAAATATCTGGATCGAGGTTTCTAAAGTGACTTAATTTAAACAGTTAATTGCTTCATTATTATTGCGATTCATATCCTATTTTAAACCAGATTCACGTTGACCTGCTTGAGCCTGTCTCTTATACACATCTGACGCTGCCGACGAATAGAGAGGTGTAGAT
>CAJXPC010000015.1 GCA_913057845.1 uncultured Pseudomonadota bacterium | reverse complement strand
ACACCTCTCTATTCGTCGGCAGCGTCAGATGTGTATAAGAGACAGATATTATATTTTTTTTAAAAAACTTGAAGATTTTCTTTGTTGGGTAATTTTTCTTGATTCTTGCACGAGAGTGCCTATAATTCGCGCTTCAAATTACATACTCTCATCCAGAACTGTCCTAAAGGGTGTATGCCGCGTGTGACTTGAAAAAGCTTTGATAGGAGTGGGGGCCTCTGTCCTCGCGGGTGAATCACTGTGGTTTATTTTTTGGGAAATGAGATGACCATACAAGCAGCGCTCAATCAGCAAATTGAATTAGAAAGTTTATTTGATTCACATGTAGAGGTGAGTCTTGATGTCGCACGCGTCAATGAACTGTTAAGGGGTGGTTACGATCAACCTGTCCTTATCTTAGACCTTGATATTGTTCGTCAAAAATATCATCGGTTTCAGTCAGCAATGCCTGGCATCACACCTCACTACGCGGTTAAAGCTAATCCGGATATGCGCGTGCTCCAAGCGCTCAAATCCGAGGGGTGTCAATTTGAGATTGCATCGATAAAAGAGCTTGATTTACTTTTGTCCATTGGCGTAGATGCTTCCACGATTCAGTACAGCAATCCAGTAAAGCCCAGCTCATTTATCCAGTATGCCGCGGCTAAAGGGGTGCGGTGGTTCGTTTTGGATAGCGAAGAAGAGCTCGTAAAGATTCATGCTCTTGTCCCAGATGCAAAGTTATATTTACGTTTCGATACGTCTAATATTGGTAGCGATTGGCCACTGTCGGGTAAGTTTGGAGTTAAACCTCGAGATATAGACAGCATTTTAGATGTGGCAGTTGAGATTGGTGCTGACCTTTGTGGTCTGACCTTTCACGTAGGTTCTCAATGCCGAAACATTGAGAATTGGAATCAAGCAATTGAAACCTCAAAGCGTATTTTTCAAAGCATGCAGGCCAAAGGTTTAAAACCTGAATTGTTGAATGTTGGTGGCGGCTATCCGGTTCGTCTCACAAAGCCCATACCATCTATTGAGTATATTGGTAGTGCCATTAAAGATGCGCTTGACGGCATTGGCGCTGAGGTTCGAGTTACTGCAGAGCCTGGGCGATACATGGTGTCCGACGCAGCCTATTTTGTATGCCAAGTAATTGGAACGGCTACCAAGGGGGACGAGAGGTGGATGTATTTGGACGCTGGCATATTTGGTGGACTTATGGAGTGCACACAGGGTATTCAGTATCAGATTGAGGTCAATAATAAATCAGGTAATGAAGTCCCATGGTATGTGGCAGGGCCGAGTTGCGACTCAGTGGATGTGCTGAGTCGGGAGCAAATGTTACCTGCGACAACTATTGAGGGTGACCTCTTGTATTTTCCTAATGCGGGCGCCTACACCACGGTCTATGCGAACGAGTTTAATGGATTTCCTTTACCGAAGGTCCTCGTAATTAACGAATAGGCACATTCCAATTCTTTGGGTTAGCGCGCAATCATTCGTTGGTAAGTGATGAATGAGTATGGCAAACCAGTTGTTTCGTCATGATGTTGCGTGTTACCCAATTCTTGCCAGTTCGTGAAATCAACATCAGGGAAAGAGGTGTCTCCGGACACCTCTTTATGAATTAAGGTCATCTCGATGGTGCTAGCCAGCATCAGAGCGAGCTTATAAATTTCAGCGCCACCAATGATGAATTTTTCTAAGCCCTCCGGCGCCATGTGAATCGCTGCCTCGAGAGTCGCAGCAGTTTGAGCTCCATTAAGAGTTAAGTTTGCTGATCTGGTAATCACAATATTGTGCCTGTTAGGAAGTGCTTTCCCTATTGAGTCCCAGGTCTTTCTGCCCATGATTACCGTGTTCCCGGTAGTTAACTGTTTGAAGCGCTTGAGGTCCGCTGACAGGTGCCACGGGAGCGTGCCATTATTACCAATAATTCCGTTTTGAGCCTGAGCTACGATGATCGTGATGCCCATTGGATTCTCCTAACTATATTGCTACGGGAGCTTTGATCGACGGATCCGGATCGTAGGCCTCAAGGTTAAAGTCTGTGTAACTAAAATCAAAAATGTTTTTGATTGTTTTATTGATATTCATTTTTGGTAGTGTGCGAGGTGTGCGGGAAAGTTGTTCATTTGTTTGGTCTAAGTGATTGATGTACAGGTGGCAATCACCAAAGGTGTGCACAAAGTCCCCCAATTGAAGGCCGCACACTTGAGCAACCATCATATTCAATAAAGCATACGACGCTATATTGAAGGGAACGCCAAGAAAAAAGTCCGCGCTTCGTTGATAGAGTTGGCAGGATAGTTTGCCATCTGCGACATAAAACTGAAAAAAAGTATGGCAGGGTGCTAAAGCCATCTTCTCTATATCCCCGACGTTCCAAGCCGAGACGATGAGACGACGTGAATTTGGATTTTCCTTGATGTCTTGAATGACTTTCGTGATTTGATCGATGTGATTTCCGTTGGGGGTTGGCCATGATCGCCATTGGTGGCCATAGACCGGACCTAGATCCCCATGCTCGTCTGCCCATTCATCCCAAATGGTTACGCCGTTGTCTTTGAGGTACTTGATGTTGGTGTCGCCACTTAAGAACCACAGTAATTCATGGATTATCGATTTTAGATGAACCTTTTTCGTGGTGAGCAGTGGAAAACCCTCGTTGAGGTCGAAGCGTAATTGGGCCCCAAACACGCTTAATGTTCCCGTGCCGGTTCGATCCCCTTTAGGGGTCCCGTTATCACGAATGTGTTTCATGAGGTCAAGGTATGATCGCATCGATGTTCCTTGTTATGGGTGCTTTAGCTACTTGATGTTCAGACGCTTGAGTTTATCAACTAATTTCCAAGCGAGCACTCATTTTCATGACTCTTGGCAAGCAGGTGCTGTGTTAAACTCGTGATACATAATGTTTTCTTATTAATAACTGTGTTGAACTGACAATGGCTGGTAACACATTCGGAAAATTTTTCAGTGTGACATCTTTTGGAGAGAGTCATGGCCCCGCTATTGGGTGCGTCGTCGATGGATGTCCGCCTGGATTGAGTATTTGTGTGGAAGACATACAAAAAGAGCTGGATCGAAGAAGACCTGGCACTTCGCGTCATGTCACGCAAAGAAGAGAGCCGGACACTGTTGAGATTTTGTCTGGAGTTTTTGACGGCCGTACAACTGGGGTTCCTATAGCGCTTCTTATCCGCAATGTTGACCAGCGATCTAAGGATTACGGCAATATAGCTGATCAGTTTCGTCCTGGTCATGCTGATTACACGTACTGGCAAAAATATGGAGAGCGTGATTTTAGAGGCGGTGGGCGATCATCCGCTCGGGAGACCGCAGCGAGAGTCGCAGCCGGGGCAATTGCGAAAAAATGGTTGCGAGAGCGTTACGGCGTCGAGGTGCGGGGATGCATGTCTCAAATTGGTCCTGTAAAAATTGATTTTAAGACATGGGATAGCGTGTACCAAAACCCATTTTTTTCGCCTGACCCAACAATCGTGCCCGAACTGGAACAGCATATGGATCAATTGAGGAAATCCGGTGATTCTTGTGGTGCCAAGATAACTGTGGTGGCGACCGGTGTTCCGGTCGGTTGGGGGGAGCCGGTTTTCGATAAGCTCGATGCGGACCTTGCCGGCGCATTGATGGGAATCAATGCGGTAAAGGGAGTTGAGATTGGTGACGGGTTTGAGTCGGTGGTTCAAACGGGCACGACTCACAGCGATCAAATGACCCCGGACGGGTTTTTAAGTAACCATTCGGGTGGCGTACTTGGTGGAATATCAACCGGTCAGGACGTGGTTGCTCGAATAGCAATAAAACCCACGTCTAGTATTCGGCTAGATCGCCAATCGATAGATAAGGGCGGCTCTTCCGTTACTGTGAATACTTACGGACGGCATGATCCTTGTGTGGGTATAAGGGCAACGCCTATTGCGGAAGCTATGGTTGCTTTGGTTCTTATTGATCATGCGTTAAGACATCGGGGTCAGAACGCAGATGTTAAAACGACTACGCCAAAACTATCTGTCCAAAACCCTGTAGTTGATTGACGTTTAAAAGTTTGGTCTCTAGCCTCTCGGCTCGACGTATCAATTACACGCGCTAAGGATGCTTGCGGTGCTTGATTGTTTATGACATCTCTGTTTGGTCGATTATCAAATTTTTACTTTTGGTACTTTGCTTTTGTAGGCGCCTTCGCACCCTTCTTTTCTCTGTATCTTCAGAGGCGAGGGTTTGCCCCTCTTGAAATAGCAGTCTTGTTGGGGATCAGCCCTACGTTAAGGATTCTTGTTCCTTTCTTTTGGGCTTGGTTAGCAGATCATTGGGGCCACAAATACAAGCTCCTTAGGATTCTTGCATTCATTAGTCCTGCACTTTTCGCGTTCATGATCGCGAAAGGGTCATTTTCTTCCGTCGCAGGTGTATTAATTATTTGGGGTTTACTTTGGTCGGGGATCCTCCCCATTGCTGAAGCTCTCTGTGTTGAGGCTTTGGGAGAGGAAATATCAATCTATGGGCAGGTTCGTGTTTGGGGCTCGATTGGGTTTATTTTGGTGGTTGTCAGTGGAGGCTACCTCTTTGAATGGTTAGACGTCCTTTATTTGGATTGGATTATTTGTGCCCTATTGGTGATCATCCTAGGGGCTGTTTTGATGCTTCCGCGTGACAACGAGCTATCAGCGCGACCTAATGAAGTTGCGCAACCCATCTTTTTTCTGAAAGACCAACGGATCATTGCGTTAATGGTTTGTTTTTTTATTATGCAGTTCGCTCACGGGGCATACAACGCATTCTTTTCAATTTTTGTGGTTGACCTTGGTCACAGTAAGTCCACAGTTGGTTGGTTATGGGCGATCGCCGTCATCGCCGAAATTTTCATCTTCTTATGGATGCCTCGTCTTTTTAAGAGATTCAGCATCAATGATTTCTTTTTGTTTTGTTTTTTTATTGCGGTTTGCAGGTTTTCTCTCGTTTACGTGGGTCACGATAGCTTAGTGTTGCTCGGTATCGCACAAATTATGCATGCCATTACATTTGGTATGTTCCATGTCGCTGGTATTGCAGCGACGAACAAGTTGTTTACAGGAGCGTATCGATCAAGAGGGCAGGCGCTTTACTCTAGCGTTGGTTTTGGCGCCGGAGGCGCATCAGGAACTCTTGTTTCTGGCTTTGTGTGGGAGAACTGGGGTGGCGCAGCCACTTTTGCCATGTCTGCGCTGACAAGCCTGTTAGGGGTCATTTTGATACTTTGGGTTCGCAATAGATTTGATGATTAGGGCTTTAAGCCCTCATGATTAGACTCAATCTGTGTGTCATAATCCTGATCTTAAGTCTTAATTAGTTAGCCAATAGGTGTACTCGTATGTTGAAAACCTTGTATGACAAACTTTGGGATAGTCACGTTGTTAGAATGGAAGATGACGGTACTGCTCTCATTTACATTGATAGACATTTGGTGCATGAGGTGACGAGCCCCCAAGCCTATGAGGGATTGCGGCTTGCCCAACGTCGCCCTTGGCGTGCTGATTCGATAGTCGCTACTGCAGACCACAATACGCCGACCACTGATTGGGACAAAGGGATAGAGGATCCTGTGTCCAAGCTTCAGGTGGATACGCTCGACCAAAATATTAAGGAGTACGGAGCGAAGGCTTATTTCCCGTTTCTTGATTCAAGGCAGGGTATCGTTCATGTCATAGGGCCAGAACAGGGTGCAACATTGCCAGGAATGACGGTTGTTTGTGGAGATTCTCATACGAGCACGCATGGCGCTCTAGGCTGCCTAGCGCATGGAATTGGTACGTCGGAAGTCGAGCACGTTCTGGCCAGTCAGTGTTTGGTTCAAAAGAAGATGAAGAACATGCTGGTCAGAGTGGAGGGAAGGCTTGATGCAGGGGTGAGCGCTAAGGACGTTGCGCTTGCTCTAATTGGTAAAATTGGAACTGCGGGTGGAACGGGCTATGCCATTGAGTTTGCTGGCCCAGCGATCGAATCGTTATCCGTCGAGGGGCGGATGACGCTGTGTAATATGGCGATTGAGGCGGGGGCGCGAGCTGGAATGATAGCCGTTGATCAAATTACGATCGATTATCTTAAGGGTCGTACTTTTGCCCCAACGGGGGACCTTTGGGATCGAGCTGTGTCGTATTGGAGAACTTTGAGATCGGATCCGGATGCGGTGTTTGATTTGGTTGTTACATTAGATGGTAGCGCACTCATTCCGCAGGTTACTTGGGGGACCTCTCCTGAGATGGTGCTGGATGTTAATGGTCGTGTTCCAGACCCGGATCAAGAAAAAGATGCGGAAAAGCGAGAGGGTATTGAGCGTGCGCTCAAATATATGGGGCTAGAGCCGAATACGCGGATCACGGATATTCGTATTGATAAGGTTTTTATTGGCTCATGTACCAACTCGCGTATTGAGGATTTGCGGACTGCTGCGAAGGTGGTAGCAGGAAAACGTGTTGCATCAAATGTTCGATTGGCGATGGTGGTGCCAGGTTCTGGTCTTGTTAAGGCGCAAGCAGAACAGGAAGGTTTAGATAAGATTTTTGTTGCAGCTGGATTTGAATGGAGACAACCGGGTTGCTCCATGTGTCTTGCGATGAATAATGATCGTCTTGAGTCAGGGGAGCGGTGTGCCTCGACATCTAATCGTAACTTTGAAGGTCGCCAAGGTGCAGGAGGACGGACTCACCTCGTGAGCCCTGCTATGGCGGCTAGCGCAGCTATAGAGGGTGCTTTTGTAGATGTGCGCAGCATTATGAGTGAATAAGTGTTTAACGTTTAACTTTTAATTTTTAAATAGAGTAAGCCATGGAAAAATTTGCCGTATACGAAGGGCTCGTTGCCCCCTTAGATCGCGCCAATGTTGATACTGACGCCATTATTCCAAAACAGTTTCTTAAGTCGATCAAAAGATCTGGTTTTGGTGTGAACTTGTTCGACGCTTGGAGGTTTTTAGATGTTGGGCAGCCCGGCGTCCCCTTCAAAAAAAGACAGCCGAACCCCGATTTCATTTTGAATGATGCCCGATACCAGGGGGCATCCATTTTGCTCGGGCGAAAGAATTTTGGTTGTGGCTCCTCACGCGAACATGCGCCGTGGGCTTTAACGGATTATGGGTTTAAGGCTGTCATTGCTCCTAGTTTTGGTGAAATATTCTTTAATAATTCATTGAAAAATGGACTGCTACCTATTGTGCTTAGCGAGACTGAGGTGGACACCTTGTTTCACGATGTGTTTGGTTTTCCTGGGTTTAAGTTGACGGTTGATTTGGAAAATCAGCGAGTAGCTACAATGGATGGACAAAAAAGTTTTAACTTCGATATTGATCCATTTCGTAAGCATTGTCTTTTAAATGGACTAGACGATATTGGCTTGACGTTGCAGCACGTTGATGAAATTAAACAGTTTGAAGCGCAGCATCAATTAAATCAGCCTTGGTTATTTAGCTAGGTCTGCAAGTTTAGTCTGGGTCAATGGTCAAACGATCTAACCGATCAAGATCTATTGATAGTTTTAATTACTGAAGAATTTTGGGGATATACATGAAGATAGCGGTGCTCCCGGGGGACGGAATTGGTCCCGAGATTATTGATCAAGCCTTACGGGTACTCGATACATTAAAGGCTGACGGCTTGGCCATTGAGTGTGAAGTGGGAGCCATTGGTGGTGCTGGATACGATGAGGCCGGTGACCCTTTGCCCGATCGAACTATTGCCTTGGCTAGGGAGGCTGATGCCGTTCTTCTTGGTGCGGTTGGAGGTCCAAAATACGACGTATTACCTCGGGCAATGAGGCCGGAACAGGGATTGTTACGCATTCGCAAAGAACTGGGTTTGTTTGCTAACCTTCGTCCTGCTGTGGTCTATCCAGAATTGGCCTCAGCTTCCAGTTTAAAGTCTGAGTTGGTTGAAGGTCTCGATCTTATGATCTTGCGAGAGTTGACAGGAGACATATACTTTGGGCAACCGCGCGGTCGACGTCAAACCGAGTCCGGTGAGGATGAGGGATTTGACACGATGAAGTACTCGGTCTCTGAGATCGAGAGAATTGCTCGAGTTGCTTTTGATATAGCCGAGAAGCGCAGTCGTAAGTTATGTTCGGTGGATAAGGCGAATGTATTGGACACGAGTATTCTTTGGAGAGAGGTTGTTACGAAAATTTCTGCGGAGTATCCCTCAGTTGAATTGAGCCACATGTATGTTGACAATGCGGCGATGCAGTTGGTCAGAGAGCCTAAGCAATTCGATGTGATTTTAACTGGCAACATCTTTGGCGATATTTTGTCCGATGAGGCCTCAATGTTAACGGGATCAATTGGGATGCTTCCTTCAGCTTCTATGGATGTTAATCGTAAAGGGTTGTTCGAGCCTATCCATGGCTCTGCGCCTGATATTTCGGGCAAGAATGTCGCCAATCCATTGGCAACAATTTTATCGGTGTCGATGATGTTGAAATACACTTTCAACGAAATCGAGGCGTCGGAGCGTGTTGAGTCGGCTGTAAAGTCTGTGCTTGCGCAAGGTTTCAGGACGGCAGATATATTCCAAGAGGGCGCTCAGCGTGTGGGTACACGTGAGATGGGTGATGCGGTTATTCGCGCGATGTAGTAGTTAGAAAAACTGCTTTTCACTATGTTTTATCTTTAGGTTTTAAGGGTTGATTAAAATGCAAGTAGGGTTGGTTGGTTGGAGAGGAATGGTAGGTTCTGTGCTCATGCAACGCATGAGTGCTGAGAAGGATTTTGATAAGATAAACCCTACATTTTTTAGTACATCTCAGGTGGGTCAGTCAGTCGTTCCATTGGGCGGTGTAGAGGTTGTTTTGCGCGATGCAAACAGTCTGAATCAGTTGTCAGGGATGGATGTGATTATTTCGTGTCAGGGCGGAGCTTACACGAAGCATGTGCATGGTCCCCTTCGAGAATCAGGTTGGTCGGGTTATTGGATAGATGCGGCATCGACGCTTCGCATGTCAACAGACTCTGTAATTGTCCTAGATCCGATTAATGGTGGTGATATCGATGCTGCATTAAGTATTGGCAAAAAAGATTTTATTGGTGGTAATTGCACGACGAGCCTCATGGCGCTTGCGATGCACGGATTGTTTCGAGAAGGATTGGTTGAATGGGTTTCTACGATGACGTACCAGGCTGCTTCTGGTGCGGGAGCCCGAAATATGCGCGAATTATTACTGCAGATGGGCTCAATTTACGATGCAGCTCAAAGTGAGCTGTCTTCGTCTGCAGGGAAAATATTGGATATTGATGCGCTCGTGCTTGATCGTATGAGGGCTAAAGAGTTTCCGAC
Source organism: uncultured Pseudomonadota bacterium (assembly GCA_913057845.1). Taxonomy (GTDB): domain Bacteria; phylum Pseudomonadota; class Gammaproteobacteria; order Burkholderiales; family Eutrophovitaceae; genus Eutrophovita. Next base: position 4,238 of record CAJXPC010000015.1, on the reverse strand, counting down.
TGAGCACTTCGGTGCCCCCTTAGCTGGAAGCCTCATTCCGTGGATAGATTCTGACTTAGGAAATGGCCAGAGTAAAGAGGAGTGGAAGGCGCAAGCTGAAACTAATAAAATATTATGTAGAGAAGAAAATCCTATTGCCATTGAGGGTATCTGTGTCAGGGTGGGGGCCATGAGATGTCATAGTCAAGCCTTGACTTTTAAGCTCTCAAAATCGATCCCGGCTCCTGAAGTAGAGCTCATTTTAGACCAGGCCAACGAGTGGGCGTCTGTGGTTCCAAATGAAAAAGTGTCTACTATTTCTATGCTTTCACCGACTAATGTTACCCGCACGCTAAATATTCCGATTGGACGAGTTCGAAAATTAAATCTAGCTGATAACGTATATTCAGCATTCACTGTGGGTGATCAGTTGCTTTGGGGGGCCGCTGAGCCTCTGAGAAGGATGCTACGTATTTTGATTGACCGAGGCTAATAGAGATCCAAAACTCGGCATGCTATTCTGCAGTTAATTAGGGGCAGGAAATGAATAGAGAGGTTAGTAAGTTTGTTTAAGAACATCACATATACTATTAAAGTATTTATTGCTTTAGTCCTTGTTTCGACGGGTTTAACGGCTCATGCGGTCCGCATGGGGCCTTTGTCAGTGGACTCAGCTCTTGGCGAGCCTTTAAAGGCATACATAGTCATTTATGACGCTGCAGAGCTTGATGCTCGAGTGGTAACTGTCTCCATGGCGTCCCCGTCTTCCTATGACGTGCAGGGTTTGATTTACAACGATCTGATCTCGAGAATTAACCTCCGATTCGAAAGCACCGCCAATGGGTCAATAATTCATTTGTCAACGGAGGATGCCGTTAACGAGGTGGTTATTGATCTGCAAGTTGACCTAGTCGGTCCAGAAGGAAAGGTTAGCCGAACCTATGTTGCGTTTATAGATCCGCCACTACTCGTTGGTGAGCGTCTATCTCTCCCCCCGTTGGAGGAACCTCCCCGCATTGATGTGCCTACTTTTTTGGAGGTTGAGCGGGAGGTTATTAAAACCGAGATTGCTACGGCTAAAGACCCAGATAGCCCTGTCGTTAATGAGGTTGATTCATTGCCATTGGATGCTGAGGATCTGCCTGAATTTGCCGAGAATAAGCAAGATGCTGCTGTAGAAATAGACGTTGTTAACTCCGTGCCCGCACCAAAATCTGTGCGACAGATTGTTGTGCGTCCGGGTGATACGTTATCAAAAATTGCTAAGAAAGAGCAGCTATCTGGATTTTCACTTGAGCAAATGCTGGTCAGTATTTTTCGTAAAAATAGAGAGGCATTTGTAGGCGACAACATGAATCGTCTTAGAGCGGGGAATGTGATTCGGATACCCGTTGAAAACGAGCTGCGAACTATTTCTACTTCAGAGGCGACTAACGAGATCCGCATACAAATGGCGGATTGGCGCGCTTATCGAACTAATCTTGCCGCTCGGGCTAGCGAGACGCAAGGCATCATCGATGATGCTGACCGAAAAGAGTCGGGTCGAGTAGGGTACTCTGCTGATCGAGTTAATATTCAAGACGGTGCTCAGAGCTCTCATGTGGTTAAAATTTCCAAGGGTGATGGTTCTGAACGTGGTGCATTGGAAGGTTTGCAAGAGCGACTACTTGCTACGGAGAAAGCCTTAGAAGAACAAAAGAGGCGAGCTGATGACCTTGAGAAAATAATTGCTAACCTCAAGTTGTTGACGCAAACGAGAGGAGAAGGTGGCTCAGCACTCAATATCGCAGATCCTTCCGAGGCGCTAACGATCCAGGATATCCCGGGCGCTAAAAAAGTTGAGACGCTCTGGCAGGCTAAGCTCATTGAGACGATTTTGGCTCAGCCTTTATACCTTTTTATTCCAGTCGGACTTCTGCTTATCATTGGTTTGTGGGCTTCCAAACGCTTAAATAGGATGGACAATGAAAATGATTCGTACGAAGCGCGTCGTCAATTCGATGCCGCGACGAATCAGTTGAATCCAGCCGAGATTGCTGATGAAAATAGGCGAGATGATTCGGAGGTCAGCGGTGTGCCTCGCAATCAAGATCCTATTGAGGATGCTGATATTTTTCTTGCCTATGGACGTTATCCTCAGGCGGAAAAAATACTCAGAGAAGCTTTGAGGCTTGAGCCTGGGAGACTCGATGTTTTGCTTAAATTAGCAGAGGTTTATTCTAGGCAAAAAGACTTAGTCTCGTTTGATGAGATAGCTCAGATTGTTTCTGAGATTACCAATAAAGCGGGCGCCTATTGGGAGCGGGTTATAGCACTTGGCTACTTGATTAACCCCAGTGATGAGCGGTACGCTGATGGTAAATTTGCGAGTGAAAGGCAACCTATGAATAAGCCATTTGATCTTTCATCGATTGATTTGAATCTCGGTAACCCACCGTCATCGAAATCCTAATTCAACCGAGAAGCACAACTCTATCGTTACGTTTGACGTTAGCTCAAGCAGTGTTTTTAATTTAGAGCTTCGCAGGCAAAGTCCTAAGGTTTTTTGAAGAGGTAATTGTGAGATTAGCTTTAGGTATTGAGTACGATGGTTCACCTTTTTCTGGTTGGCAAATACAACCAGATGCCTTCACAATACAAGGAGAAGTTGAGAGGGGGTTGAGTCAGATTGCTGCAGAGCCGATTCGTGTTTTTTGTGCTGGACGAACAGATGCGGGAGTTCATGCCACATATCAGATTGTTCATTTTGATACCGAAGTTGTCCGCCCTAGTGGGGCTTGGGTGCGCGGATTAAATGCATTAGTGTCGGAGAATATCTCGGCGCTATGGGCTACAGAGGTGGCTCCGGATTTTCACGCTCGATATTCCGCTCTACGACGAACCTACCGTTATTTTCTGCTTAATAGAGAGCAGCGCCCTGCGTTACTTGCTAAAAAAATTGGTTGGTACCATAGGAAGTTGGATGTTCAGCCGATGAGTTTGGCTGCGTCAACGTTGATCGGTCAACACGATTTTTCGGCATTTCGATCATCTGAATGTCAGGCGAAGAGTCCTGTTAGGACTGTTGAGGCTATTTCCGTTCGCGCATTTGGGGATGTCATTATTTTCGACATCACGGCAAATGCGTTTCTGCATCACATGGTGCGTAATATTGTCGGGACTTTGGTTTATATTGGAGCCGGGAAGCAGTCAGTTGACTGGATGAGGGAGATACTAAAATCGAGAGATCGCAGTATAGCAGCGCCAACATTTAGCCCAAATGGACTATACTTGATATCAGTAAATTATGATCCTCAGTGGAAGCTTCCGGACGCCCGCATGTTATCTGGTGGCGGCGTTGATATTGCTTCCTTTGTTGTTTAAATATTATTTATGATAATTAAGAACGATATTACGGCTATCAAGATTTGTGGTTTAACCTCGGTGGAAAATGCACTTGGGGTGGTGAGGCTTGGTGTTGATGCGATCGGGCTGGTGTTTTATTCCGAAAGTCCTCGTAACGTTGATCTTAAAGTGGCCCAACAAATAGTTACGCACTTGCCTCCCTTTGTCTCTTCGGTTGGGCTCTTTGTAAATCCTACTCAGGATCAGGTGTTGCAGACCTTGGAATTAGTCGATCTGACTCTATTGCAGTTTCATGGAGACGAAAAGCCAGATTTCTGTTCGGGGTTTCGCAAGCCTTACATAAAAGCGGTTCGCGTTACTGATGACGTTGATTTGATAGAATATAGCAGTATGTACGCAGGTGCAGGGGCATCAGGATTGTTGCTGGATGCTTATTCTCAAGGAGCAAGAGGGGGTACCGGTGAGACGTTTGACTGGGGCCTAATACCTTCTGAATTAGAGATTCCAATTGTCTTGGCGGGAGGGTTGACGCCAAATAACGTTGCCAAAGCGATCGATTGTGTTCGGCCTTGGGCCGTTGATGTGAGCTCTGGAGTAGAGGGCGTGTTAAAAGGTTTAAAGAAACTGGTGCTCGTACGAGACTTTATTAATGAGGTAAAAAATGCAGATGCACGAAGACTTACAAAATTATAATTTTCCTGATGATAAGGGTCATTTTGGTCCCTATGGTGGCGTTTTTGTGCCCGAGACTTTAATACACGCACTCGAGGATTTAAAAGAGAATTATGAAAAGTTGAAGAACACTCCAAGTTTTATGGAGGAATTTCATAATGACCTAAAACATTTTGTGGGACGGCCAAGCCCAGTTTACTATCTGTCTCTTATACACATCTCCGAGCCCACGAGACCTCTCT
>CAJXPC010000014.1 GCA_913057845.1 uncultured Pseudomonadota bacterium | reverse complement strand
AGATGTAGAGAGGTCTCGTGGGCTCGGAGATGTGTATAAGAGACAGGCAAAAAGATTGGTGACGGAACACCAACTGAAATCAGGAATAATAAAGAGGTAATTGACGCTTATTTAGGCGTATCAGATTAATTGGAACAGAGGAACTAGAGCTATACAGTTAGTTGTAGCTCGATTGGGATCATAACTATGGGGTTTTTTGTTGAAGTTTTAATCAGTGGCTTAATGGCTGGTGTGCTCTATTCATTAGTTGCTCTCGGATTTGTGCTTATTTTCAAGGCGTCGGGTGTCTTTAACTTTGCGCAAGGCGCTATGGTTTTGTTTGCTGCGCTCACATTCGTGAGGCTATTGGATATCCTAAAAGATACATTCGCCCCCATCACGCTCGCCCTCATCATAACAATAGCCATGATGATCATGCTGGCGATAGCGATCGAACGGTTAGTTCTTCGCCCGCTAGTCAATCAACCCGGCATCTCCCTATTCATGGCGACCCTCGGCGTTGCGTATTTTTTAGACGGATTCGGTCAAACACTCTGGGGCAGCGACATCTACACTTTAGATATTGGCATTCCCAAGGGCTCCATTTTTATATTCGAATCGATATTTGAAGGTGGTGTATTGGTCGCCAAAGAAGACCTAGTAGCAACGGTCATTGCAGGCGTGCTCGTGGTAACGCTGGCCATATTCTTCCAAAAAACCCGCATTGGCCGAGCGCTTCGTGCCGTCGCTGATGATCACCAAGCCGCACAATCTATCGGCATCCCTCTTAACTATATTTGGGTTATTGTCTGGTCCGTTGCAGGCTTAGTCGCACTTGTTGCCGGCGTGATCTGGGGTTCCAAACTCGGGGTGCAGTTTTCGCTGTCGCTGATTGCATTAAAGGCGCTACCCGTGCTGATTCTTGGTGGCTTCGAATCCGTTTTGGGCGCCATCATAGGCGGTCTTATTATCGGATCTGGAGAAAAGTTAGCAGAAATTTATCTTGGTCCTTACGTAGGTGGTGGTATCGAATATTGGTTCGCATACATGCTTGCACTGGGATTTTTGATGTTCAGGCCGCAAGGTCTCTTCGGTGAAGTTCATATTGATCGTGTTTGATCAAATATTCAATATTCACCTAATCACTTTATGGTCTAACAATGTTTTATAGAGAAGCCGGACAATTTAAGACAAGCTACAAGGCCGACCAGGCCGTGTTCCCGATATTTCAGGACAAAATATTTGTCGCCATTTGGCTCTTCATCGGTTTTGTCGTCGTACCGATGCTAGCCAGTGAGTATATGTTCAGAGCAATATTTATACCGGTCATCATCATGGCGCTGGCCGCTATTGGTCTCAACCTGCTAGTGGGTTATTGCGGACAAGTCTCGCTGGGGTCCGGAGCATTTATGGCCGTTGGCGCTTATGCTGCTTACAATTTCATGATTCGCGTGCCTGAGCTCAATCCATTGATTTGCTTTTTACTTGGTGGTCTTTCCGCCACGGTCGTCGGCGTTATTTTTGGCATTCCCAGCCTCAGGATCAAGGGCTTTTATCTCGCGGTAGCGACACTTGCTCTCCAATTTTTCACTGACTGGACGTTCAGCCGAATAGATTGGTTTACCAACTACACCCCATCAGGCTCGATAGCGGTGCAGCCCATCGAGGTTTTGGGCCTCGTTTTTGACTCTCCCATAAGAAAATATTTTTTATGCTTGGTCTTTTTAGTCATTTTTACCATTATTGGAAAGAACATTGTCCGAGGTCGCATTGGTAGAGCGTGGATGGCGACACGCGACATGGATGTCGCCGCCGAAATCATTGGAATACGACCGGTATACGCCAAACTGTCTGCGTTTGCTGTGAGCTCATTTTTCATTGGTGTCGCTGGCGCCCTCTGGGCATATGTACATCTGGGCTCTTGGGAGCCACTAGCGTTTGATATCAATCTATCGTTCAGCATACTTTTCATGGTGATCATTGGAGGGCTGGGCTCAATCGTAGGCGGTATGCTCGGCGCGGCTTTCATCACATTGTTGCCTCTGTTTCTCAACCAGCTACCTGTGTGGCTGGGAATCAACATATCTACAGCCATGATTTCGCACTTAGAATTTATGATTTTTGGTGCTTTGATTATCTTCTTTTTAGCAGTCGAACCGCTGGGTCTCGCAAGGATTTGGCAAATTACCAAAGAAAAGCTTCGTTTGTGGCCGTTCCCACACTAAGAATATGCGAACGCATCAGTGATATAAAATCAGTCAGCACACCTTATCGAGGAGAAAGTTTATGAACCACAGTCTTTTATTTAGAGCACTTTTGATCTGCGTGCCGCTCGCTATTGGCGGATGCGGTCAAGATTCTGGTACCGACACAAGCACTTCAGGTGAAGCTCCCGGAAGCCAGTCTAACGCGGAAGGGGTCATCGTCGACGTATCCGATCCTAACGCACAATTTGTCCCGGTTCTTTCCTATCGAACAGGTGCCTATGCGCCCAATGGGGCTCCGGTTGCGAATGGTTTTACTGATTATTTGAAACTTATTAATGCAAGAGACGGCGGCATTAATGGGGTCAAGATCAGCTTTGAGGAATGTGAGACAGCCTACTCCACGTCGCGAAGTATTGAGTGTTACGAACGTCTCAAAGGTCAAGGGCCAACCGGGGCAGCTGTTTTCAATCCTATGTCTACCGGTGCAACATTTGCAATCACAGAAAAAGCGCCCGTCGATAAAATTCCGCTAATCACTATGGGCTATGGTAGGTCTGAGTCCCGCAATGGAGGTGTGTTCCCATGGAATTTCCCGATCTACGGCACGTATTGGACTGCCGCTGATGTTTTAATCACGCACTTGGGCAACATTAATGGGGGTCTCAATAATCTGAAAGGGAAAAAAATTGCGTTGGTCTATCACGACTCACCGTTCGGCAAAGAGCCAATCCCATTACTGAAAAAACGAGCATCTATGCTCGGCTTTGAGCTACTCTCTATTCCTGTTACGCACCCCGGTGTGGAACAAAAGTCCGCGTGGATACAGATACGAAAACAGAAGCCTGATTACGTATTGCTTTGGGGCTGGGGTGTTATGAACTCAACCGCCATTAAAGAAGCTGCTGGCGTCAGGTACCCACGTGATCAAATGTTCGGGATTTGGTGGGCAGGCTCTGAACCCGACGTTAGACCAGCTGGTGCAGACGCGGTTGGATACCAAGCGGTATCTATGATTTCCTCTGGTCAAGCGCGAGTTCACGAGGATGCGCTTAGTTATCTGTACGACAATGGCCTGGGCTCTGGAGATAGAGATGGCGTTGGTGAGGTGTTATACAACGTTGGCCTCTTAAACGCAGCGCTTGTTGTTGAATCTATTCGAGCCGCGCAATCGAAATATGGCAAGAAACCGCTGACAGGCGAGGAAGTTCGTTGGGGTATTGAGAATTTAAATATCTCAGAAGAAGCCATTGAAGCATTAGGCCTCACGGGTTATATGTATCCAGTGAGCCTAAGCTGTTCGGATCATGAGGGAAAACGTGCGGCCCGACTTCATCGATGGAATGGTGAATCTTGGGACTATTCTACGGATTGGATAAGTGCCGATGATAGCGTTATTCAACCTATGGTGAAAAGCGCATCGGATACCTATGCTAAAGAAGCTGGGATCCCAACTAACGCTTGCGATAGCTGAAAAATAAATACACTGGTTAAGGACTGAGAATGACGGACATTACCCACAAAGCAAATATACTTTCGGTTAAAAACATCGAAGTTATTTACGATCATGTCATTCTCGTACTAAAGGGCGTCTCGCTAGACGTCCCCGAAGGTTCCATCGTTGCCTTACTTGGGGGAAATGGAGCGGGGAAATCAACCACACTTAAATCCATTTCCAATTTGCTGGGTGCGGAACGTGGGAATGTGACAAAAGGATCGATTATTTTTAAAGATGACAGAATTGATCAACTCAACCCTTCTACTGTTGTAAAAAAAGGAATAGTGCAAGTAATGGAAGGCAGGCATTGCTTTGCCCACCTTACTGTTGAAGAAAATTTACTCACTGGCGCTTTTACTCGCAGGGTTTCACGTAAGGAGATCGCGGATAGCCTAGAACGGGTCTATGCCTATTTCCCGAGACTCAAGCAGCGTCGCTCTAGTTTGGCTGGGTTCACTTCGGGTGGGGAGCAACAAATGACCGCGGTAGGACGCGCGCTCATGGCGAAACCCAAAATGATTTTGCTTGATGAACCATCCATGGGCCTCGCACCACAAATTGTCGCGGAAATCTTTGAGATTGTTCAGGATCTCAACAAAAAAGAAAATGTCAGCTTTTTATTAGCTGAGCAGAACACCACCGTTGCACTGCGGCACGCCGACTATGGATATATTCTTGAAAACGGACGCATTGTAATGGATGGGCCCGCTCATGAATTAGCCAACAACGAGGACGTAAAAGAATTTTATCTTGGCATCTCAGGGGCAGGAAGAAAAAACTTTAAAGACGGAAAGCATTACAGGCGGAGAAAACGCTGGCTTGCCTAGAAATAAGATTAAACATTCTGAAAATCCAGCAATATTTTATTTGCACGAATCAATTAGTGTAAGGAGCACACATGAGCGATCACAACCCGTTTCTAGATTCTTCTGAAACGCGGACCGATGATGAGCGCGAAGCCCAGCTTCTCTCGCGCCTTAAGGAACAAGTCGGTCATGCGCAAAAAAACTCAGAATATTTTAAGGAACGCCTCAAGGGGATTGACCCAAATTCACTGATTGACCGAGAATCAATCTGTCAAATTCCCGTTACCCGTAAAGCCGACCTTAAAGCCATACAAGCAAAGGCTCCACCATTTGGCGGATTAACAACATCACCAGTTAGTAAACTTGCTCGTTTATTCTCATCTCCAGGCCCTATTTATGAACCGCAGGCTGTGGATGAGGACTTTTGGCGCTTCAAAAGAGCGTTATATGCCATCGGGGTTAGATCTGGCAGTTTGGTCTACAACACCTTTTCCTATCATTTCACTCCAGCAGGCTTCATGGCGGACTTTGGAGCTCGAGCGCTTGGTTGTGCCGTCTTTCCAGCTGGTGTTGGGCAGACTGAATTACAAGTACAAACGATTGCTGAGATCAGGCCTGATGTCTATACCGGCACTCCATCCTTCCTTAAAATCTTATTAGAAAAAGGGAGCGAACTCGGCCTTGATTTATCCAGTCTGAAAAGAGGCATTGTCGGCGGTGAAGCCTTGCTTCCTAGCGCGAGAGAATTGTTTCGAGAACATAACATTGATATTAGGCAAACGTACGCAACGGCGGACGTGGGTCTTATCGCGTATGAGACTATTCCAGATGATGGACTAATCATCGATGAGGAGGCACTCGTTGAAATTGTAAGGCCGGGTAGCGATGAGTCCGTTGCCGAAGGCGAAGTCGGGGAGGTGGTTGTGACTATCTTCTCCGATGTATATCCCCTTATTCGATTTGGTACAGGGGATTTATCCATGTTCATTTCTGGACAAAGCGCTTGTGGTCGTACTAACCGACGGCTAAAAGGTTGGATGGGGCGGGCCGACCAAACCACGAAAGTAAAGGGAATGTTCGTTCACCCTGAACAGGTCAATGCCATCGTAAAACGCCATCAAGAAATTACATACGCCAGACTCGTTGTCGAACATGACTCTAATCACAATGACGTCATGACGCTTCAGTGTGAGTCACGGGCTGAGGGTGCAGAGCTTACCGCTGCAATTGTTTCCTCTATTCGTGACCTTACTAAGTTACGAGGTGGTATCGCCTATGTTTCTGCTGGGTCGTTAGCTCGAGATGGCAAAGTGATTGATGATCGCCGCAAATACGATTAATTCCAGTACCAAGAAGCTCACTATGGACACTGAACACCATGACTATTAGGTCTTTAAGCCAATACCCCGTGCCGACGTTGGAGTCGTTGCCAACAGATATTCGAGAAATTATTCTTGCGGTCCAAGAAAAGGCGGGGTTTATTCCCAACGTGTTCCTTACTCTCGCGCATCGCCCCGATGAATTTAGGGCATTCTTTGCCTACCATGACGCTCTCATGTTGCGTGACAGCGGATTAAGCAAGGCTGAGAAGGAAATGATCGTCGTCGCCACAAGCGGTGTGAATTGTTGTATTTACTGTGTCGTGGCGCACGGTGCCGTGTTACGGATCTACCAGAGAGACCCTCTGGTCTCAGACCAAATTGCGATTGATCACAAAAAGGCAGACATCACCGAAAAGCAAAAATTAATGCTTGATTTTGCAATCAAACTCGCTCGAACACCCGAACTGGTTGATCCCTCAGACCATCAGCAATTGAGGAAGCAAGGTTTCAGCGCTGAGGATATATGGGATATCGGCGCCATTACCGCATTTTTTGCGCTCTCTAACAGAATGGCTCATTTGATAGAGATGCGCGCTAATGAGGAGTTTTATATGATGGGCAGGGTCCCAAAATCCAAGGCTTAAGGCTAAAAATCATATTTATTCCAAATATAATGACTCATTTATTCTAAAAAAGAATAAATTGATTGATTTTTGCTTTAAAAATTACGCCTCCTTGTATAATTTCTTAATATGGAAACTCGATTCTGGGCAATAAAGCTCTTCGAGGTGAAAAATCAACACAAGGAACCATAAATGGCGTCATACGACCAGGACCCTCAAGAAACCCGAGAATGGCTGGATGCGTTAGAAGGAGTCTTAGCTACCGAAGGCCCCGAGAGGGCCCACTTTCTTCTCGAGCAATTGATCGAGAAAGGCCGTCGTTCCGGAGCATTTCTTCCTTACACGGCGAATACTGCTTACATCAACACAATCCCTCCATCGAAAGAGGACAAATCTCCCGGTGATCTCGAACTAGAGCACAGAATCCGCAACTACGTTCGCTGGAATGCCGCAGCCATGGTTTTAAGGGCCAATAAGAACACGAATGTAGGCGGGCACATCGCAAGCTTCGCGTCTGCAGCTACGCTCTACGATATTGGATTCAATCACTTTTGGCACTCACCCTCCGAGACACATGGCGGTGATTTAATTTTTGCACAAGGACATTCTGCTACGGGGGTGTACGCCAGAGCATTCATGCTCGGTCGATTAACCAAAGAACAAATGGACAAGTATCGCCAAGAAGTGGACGGCAATGGTTTATCGTCCTACCCACATCCTTGGCTCATGCCTGATTTCTGGCAATTCCCAACAGTATCAATGGGCTTAGGTCCTATCATGGCGATCTATCAAGCTCGATTTATGAAGTACCTTCAAGACCGAGGTCTCGCAAACACTGAGGGCCGAAAAGTATGGTGCTTTATAGGTGATGGCGAAAGCGATGAGCCAGAAGCACTCGGAGCCATTGGTGTTGCCGCTCGTGAGAAACTCGATAACTTAATCTTTGTCGTGAATTGTAATCTGCAACGGCTTGATGGCCCAGTGCGCGGCAACGGAAAAATTATTCAAGAACTAGAGGCTGATTATAGAGGTTCGGGCTGGAATGTAATCAAGCTCATCTGGGGATCGTACTGGGATTCATTGATTGCTCGCGACACCAACGGCATGTTACTGAAAGTCATGGATGAAACGGTTGATGGCGAGTATCAAACCTACAAAGCCAAAGACGGCGCTTACGTGCGCGAGCATTTCTTTGGCAAATATCCAGAGACTCGCGATATGGTTTCCAACATGTCGGACGATGATGTTTGGCGACTCAACCGAGGAGGCCATGATCCTTATAAAATTTATGCTGCGTACTCAGCTGCGGTCAAACATACTGGACAACCCACAGTCATCCTCGCAAAGACCATTAAGGGATATGGCATGGGCTCAGCAGGCGAAGCTCAAAACATCACCCATCAACAGAAGAAAATGGGGACGACCTCATTAAAAGATTTCCGCGATCGTTTCAATCTACCCATAGCTGACAGCGAGATTGATGAAATCCCTTATCTCACCTTTCCAGATGATTCACCAGAAGCTAAGTACATGCACGAACGACGTGAGGCACTCGGTGGATATCTTCCAACACGAAGGATGAAAGGGGATACGCTCAAAGCACCACCCATTTCTGCATTTGATGCCCTACTGAAGAATTCTGGCGAACGGACATTCTCTACAACTATGGCCTTTGTGCGAATCCTAGGCACACTTGTCAAAGACAAAACTCTCGGCAAGCGCGTTGTGCCTATTGTGCCCGATGAGTCACGCACATTTGGCATGGAAGGCATGTTCAGGCAACTTGGCATATGGTCATCTGTTGGTCAGCTCTACACCCCCGAAGATGCAGACCAATTAATGTTCTATAAAGAGGATAAGACGGGGCAAATACTGCAAGAGGGCATCAACGAGGCTGGTGCCATGTCCTCTTGGATTGCGGCTGCGACCTCTTATTCAACGCATGGAATCTCGATGATTCCTTTCTACATTTACTACTCGATGTTTGGCTTCCAGCGAGTCGGGGATTTAGCCTGGGCCGCCGGGGATCAACGAGCGAGAGGATTTTTACTGGGTGGTACCGCAGGTCGAACCACGCTTAACGGAGAAGGCTTGCAGCATGAAGACGGGCACAGCCATTTACTCTCGAGCACAATTCCGAACTGTATCTCCTATGACCCGACGTTCGCCTACGAATTAGCGGTCATCATCCAAGACGGGCTTCGACGCATGCACCAAGAACAGGAAGACGTCTTCTACTACATTACGGTTATGAACGAAAACTACGCACATCCTGAGCTACCCAAAGGTGCAGAGGAAGGTATTGTGCGCGGAATGTATCCATTGCCCTCTCCGAAAACCAAGCTCAAGAAGGCCCTCAAAGTTCAACTTCTCGGCAGTGGCACCATACTGCTTGAGGTGATCGCGGCCCAAGCACTACTGGAGCAAGATTTTGGTATTGTGGCGAGCGTTTGGAGCTGTACCAGCTTCAATGAACTCAGACGGGACGGCATCTCCACCGCGCGTTGGAATATGCTGCACCCTGATGACGATCGCAAACTCAGTTACGTGGAAGAGTGTCTCGGGAACACCGAAGGGCCTGTAATCGCAGCAACTGACTACATGAGAATCTTTGCAGAACAGATTCGACCCTACATTCCAAATAAAAACTACGTCGTGCTCGGCACAGACGGTTTTGGTCGATCCGATACCCGCGAAAAATTAAGAGATTTTTTCGAGGTTGACCGACGGTATGTTGTGATCGCAGCTCTATCAGCCCTTGTTGAAGACGGAGTCGTTCCAAAGGGAACGGTAGCTGAGGCCATTAAAAAGTATGGTATCAACCCAGACAAGCCAGAACCTACAACAGTCTAAACACACTACGATTTACTAAAAATTGAAGTAATGCAAAGGAATTTACATGGCAACTATTAAAGAGGTTTTAGTTCCTGACATTGGCGACTTTAAAGATATCCCAGTCATTGAAGTGCTGGTCAAACCTGGCGACCGCGTCAAAGAAGAAGACTCCCTCATCACGCTGGAAACAGACAAGGCAACGATGGAAGTCCCTGCGCCCTTCGACGGGGTTATTAAAGACTTGCGGGTTAGCGTTGGGGATGGCGTTTCGGAAGGAACCGTCATATTGAGCATTGAGGAAATTCTGACTGAGGAAGACTCATCAAAAGATGAAGCGGCCACAGTGGTCGAGAGTGCACCCGAACCAGAAACACCCCCCATGATCAAGCAGGAAACACCAGCGGCACCAGCGGCACCAGCGGCACCAGCGGCACCAGCGACACCAGCGATACCAGCGATACCGCCTATCAAAGGTGAAACAAATGCTTCCTCAGCACATGCCAGTCCTGGCGTAAGGCGCTTCGCTCGTGAATTAGGTGTGGATATTAATCTGGTATCAGGCACCGGGCCTAAAGATCGAATACTCAAAGAAGACATCCAAACCTTTGTTAAAAATAGTATCCAAAGCAGTGGCAGCGGCGCAGCGACCGGTTCTGGTTTAGGCTTTAGTTTGCCTGCCTGGCCAGTTATTGATTTCGAAAAATTTGGATCTATTGAAAAGAAAACATTATCCCGCATCAAGAAGATTTCAGGAGCGGCACTTCATCGAAACTGGGTCACCATCCCTCACATCACGCAACACGATGAAGTAGATATCACTGAGCTAGAAGCGTTTCGCAAATCACTTGCTAAAGACGCTGAAAAATCAGGCGTTAAGGTGACGCCATTAGCACTCATCATGAAAGCAGCGGTGGCTGCTCTAAAACAGTTTCCAGAATTTAACTCGTCCTTAACGCCTGAAGGAGATGCCCTCTTTATCAAACAGTACTTCCATATTGGCGTTGCTGTTGACACGCCTGGAGGACTTGTTGTTCCCGTCATTAGAGACGTCGATAAAAAAGGCATTCTTCAGATCGCCGAGGAATTAGGGAAAGTCAGCATTAAGGCACGCGACGGCAAACTCGCACCAGCCGATATGTCTGGTGGTACGTTCTCCATTTCGAGCTTAGGCGGGATTGGTGGCAGTCACTTCACTCCGATCGTCAATGCACCAGAAGTTGCTATTTTAGGTGTGGCTCGATCTGCGATGAAACCCATTTGGAACGGGTCAGAATTCACACCTCGACTCATACTTCCGCTATCGCTATCCTACGATCATAGAGTAATCGACGGAGCAGAAGGGGCGAGATTCATTACCTATCTGAATCAGGTCCTCAGTGACATTCGAAGGATTTTGCTCTAAGCGTGCGAACTACAAGTATGAATTTATTTCAATATCTAGACCTATAGACCTTGGTAATCAGCTCACGCATCGGGGTCCTTGGCGGCACATTTGACCCAATCCATTTCGCCCATCTTCGATTAGCGGAGGAAGTGGCGGAAGCATTTTTACTCGATACGGTTCGCCTTATCCCCTCCGCTGACCCACCACATCGAACCTCTCCAGGCGCATCAGCACAAGACCGTTTACGTATGGTTCGGCTCGCGCTTGAGTCGGCCGGAGACCATCTCGTAGCAGATGGCAGCGAGTTGGAGCGTGTTGGGAAAAGTTATATGGTGGACACATTAAAGGCCTTACGAGAAGAAAATCCAAGTGAATCCATCAGCCTCATTCTTGGTACCGACGCATTCATCGAATTAATGACTTGGTATGAATGGCAGCAGTTATTTACGCTGGCGCACATCATTGTCGCTTCTCGACCAAATTTACCCATAAGCCAACTTAAAAATAAACTTAAAGGTGAATTATTCGCCGAATTCGAACAACGCAATAGTCGCGATTACAATACAATCAGTTCGTCAACACACGGATTAATTTATACGTACGAATTTACATCACTCGAGGTCTCGGGCACATCATTACGAAAAAGAATTCAAAATGGGCTGAGCCTTAAGTATCTTTTACCCGATAATGTAATAAACTATATTCAAGACTATAGTCTTTACGAGGAGAGCCGTTCTGAATCAAACACTGAGTGATATTGCTATAGATGCACTAGAGCAAATCAAAGCACTAGATATCGTTACAATCGACATAACCGCATCCAATGCCCTCTTTGATCAAATCATTGTTGCCAGCGCAGAGTCAACACGACAAGCGCGGGCCTTTGTAAACAATCTCAAAGAGAACTTAAAAGGAACCGGACACGGCGTATTGAGCGTTGAAGGAGAAACATCAGGGGAGTGGGTGCTTGTCGACCTAGGTGACTTAATTGTTCACGTCATGAAGCCTGAAGTCAGAACCTACTACAACTTAGAGGACTTATGGCAGGAAACCCCTTCTTCAGAAAAAGGCGATCACCAACAAGTCAGCTAAAAGCAGTTTGGCTCAGCACAGAATATCCTTAATTCGGCTCCGACACTTGCACCAAACATTTTCTAATTCGCGAATATGAAAATCAATATTATTGCCGTGGGTCATAAACCGCCCAAATGGGCTGAGGACGGCTGCCAAGAATATCTCAAACGATTTCATCGCGAACTATCAATTTCAGTGACTGAAATTAAACCAGCATTTCGTGTTGGGCATACCGATAAAAACCACCTCGCCAGAAAAACGGAAAAGGAGCGAATCCTTGCAAAAGCTAACAAAAATGCTTACCTAATCGCGTTGGATGAGAGAGGGAGCCAAAACACCACCAGCGAACTGGCGAAGTTAATGAGCACGTGGATGACTGAAGGGAAAGATGTTGATTTCGTCATCGGTGGCGCGGATGGCCTTGACCCCGACATAAAGGGGCAGGCCTTCAAAACGCTTGCCCTATCGGCAATGACTTATCCCCACGCGCTCGCTCGATTAATTCTCGTCGAACAGCTCTACCGAGCTCAGTGTATTATCAGAAATCATCCTTATCACAGAGATTAAATTACGTCACACGGCATGAGCGATTTTTTTTATTTGGCCTCACAAAGTCCGCGACGGAAAGAAATACTGGATGCATTGCGTGCACCCTATCGACTCCTTAATTTAGTGGAAGGTCCAGGTGACAACGCAGATTTCGACGAAACCCCCATTCCAAATGAGCCGCCTACCCACTATGTCAATAGAGTCTCATTGCTTAAAGCATCTGCAGCCTGGAGGCACCTTGTAGACCATCGTCTACCAAAAGCACCTGTGTTAACCGTAGATACAACCGTAACCCTAGATGACAAAATCTTAGGTAAACCCGAGGATGCAGAGGACGCACGAATTATGCTCCAGAGGCTTTCGGGCAGAGAACATCAAGTGCTCACGGCTGTTACCATGAAACAAGGTGGCGAGATACACCAAACGCTTTCAATGACGAACGTGTGTATGCAGTCACTTAGCGAGAGTAATATTGAGCGCTACATACAAACTGCTGAACCTTTTGGTAAAGCTGGTAGCTATGGTATTCAAGGTATCGCCAGCATTTTTATCAGTCACATCTCTGGAAGTCACTCAGGAGTCGTTGGTTTACCCATCTACGAGACATCCGAGCTCATTAAAAAATTTGGATTTTCACTGTTATGAATAATGAAATACTGATCAATGTCACGCCGCAAGAGACACGTGTCGCGATCATTCAACGAGGCATAGTACAAGAACTACATATTGAACGTGAAGCCCAACGTGGGCTCGTGGGTAACATATATAACGGTATCGTGAAACGCATCTTGCCCGGCATGCAATCTGCATTTGTTGATATCGGCATAGAGAAGGCTGCTTTTTTACATGTCGCCGATATATTCGGTCGCGATCAGGATGAGGCAAACGACACTCCAATTGAAAAGCTACTCCATGACGGACAAAAAATACTCGTTCAAGTCATTAAAGACCCCATTGGGACCAAAGGAGCTCGGCTATCCACGCAAGTCAGTATTGCGGGACGCTTGTTGGTCTACCTACCATTAGAAAGTCATATCAGAATCTCACAAAAAATTGGGGACGAGGAAGAACGCGGACAACTTAAAGAGCGCTTAACTCGACTGAAGGGTGAAGATTGTCAACAAGGCTTTATCGTTCGAACACTCGCAGAGACTGCAAGTGACGATGAGTTCCAATCAGACATCGACTATTTAAGACGAGTTTGGGGAGACCTTAAAGATCGAGCGAAGACAAGTAAAGCGCCATCCGCCGTGTATCAAGATCTAGATTTAAGTGTTCGAATTTTGAGAGATTTCCTGGCAGACGAGTCTGAACGCGTCCTTGTAGACTCCAGAGAAACCTTTCAAAAAATGGAAATTTTTGCCAATACCTTTATTCCGAACCTGTCTCTTATACACATCTCCGAGCCCACGAGACCTCTCTACATCTC
>CAJXPC010000013.1 GCA_913057845.1 uncultured Pseudomonadota bacterium | reverse complement strand
CTCTCTATTCGTCGGCAGCGTCAGATGTGTATAAGAGACAGGACTTTAGACGTAGCAAAAAAAATGGCGCAAGCCTGCGAAGAAAAAGCGATTCAAGAAGGTTGGCGCATGAATATTGCCATTATGGATGCAGGTGGGAATTTGGTTTATTTTGAACGAATGGATAGAGCATTCCTAAAAAGTATTGATATCGCGTTACTTAAAGCAGAGTCATCTGCCGGTTTCCCGTTCTCAACAAAAGTGCTAGAGGAAATCGCGAGCACCCGAGTACCTGGTATTGCCCATGTTCCTGGCATCGCCACATTTGAAGGCGGCCTTCCCGTAATGACCGCCAGCGGGGAACATATTGGGTCAATCGGGGTATCTGGTGCGGCAGCAAGCGACGATGGGATTTGTGCCCAAGTTGCTATTGATGCGGTAGCTACTGATCTACAGTAAATTTGAAATTAACTATGCGCTGTCCTGAGTATTCTTAGGGCGGCGCAAGCGCCACCGTAACCGTTATCAATATTCGTAACGGTTATCCCTGGAGAACAACTTACCAACATGGCATGAAGTGCGGCTACTCCGCCCTGAGCTACGCCATATCCAACCGAAGTCGGAACCCCAATAAGTGGCTGCGCAACCAAGCCGCCCAAAACTGTTGGTAATGCCGCATCCATGCCTGCCACGACAATGATAACTTTAGACGCTCTAATATCGTCTAATCGATCAAGCAAGCGCCACAACCCAGCCACACCCACATCAGATATCTCTGTGGCTTGATGTCCATAGTATTGCAACGTCCTGGCTGCCTCTCTTGCAACCGGAATATCCGAGGTGCCCGCACAAATGACTGATACCTGATTTTGACTTATAAGCTTATTCGAATCAGGAGAGAAACCGGTTTGGGAAGTCGGGTCATAATCGATCTTAAAATTGCCCAGCCTAAGCACTTGCTGTTGTTTATCCTGAGAAAAACGCGTAAGAAGAAACCTGTGCTCCTTCGATTGGGCCTGAAAAAGAATCTCAGCTATTTGTTCTGCCGTTTTTCCCTCGCAGAAAATAGCTTCATCGAGCCCAATGCGAGCTTCTCGATCAAAGTCTAACTTAATGTCGTTTGCGGCACTCATTACAAAGGTTGAGTATGCACAGGTTGAATATGTATAAACGCACTGCCTAACTTATAGGCGTCGAAGCTAACAGAGTAACGATACCCTCGTTTCTCAAAAACCTCATTGATCAACCCTTTTAATGAGCGCTCCTCTTGAGTCGTCAGGATCGATAAAGACCCGCCATCCAACTCAATTACAATACCTGTTGCTCGAAGCCGGCATCTCACCGTTTTAGGCTCCGGGGACACAAACTGTTTAATTAAACGCTCAGACTCATTGATAAGCGGCAAAAGTTCGGGATCAATTCGAATTCCCGTCTCAACCCGACTTGAAAGACAAGGAGATGCTGCCAGCTCAGATAGCTCGCCTAAGCCAATGTACTTCGCGATTGCTCTAACCATTTCTTTGTCCGTATGGGTTTCAACAAATGGATGACGAACTTGCGCATTTTTAGCCGCATCTAATCCAGGCCGGTAATCGGATAAATCGTCCACATTTGCACCTGACAAAATGACCTCTTCGGTAACAGTCGATATTGCTTTATATAAATTCGTTTTACAATAAAAACAACGGTTGACTGGATTCGACAAATAATCTTCGTCAGCAAATTCGTGAGCATCTAAAATTTTTAGATTCCAACCATAGTCACGAGCAAGCTGCTTCACTCTATCTGTTGCCTGTGATGGCACTGCTGGGGAAACGGCATGGTACATCTGAACGCTAACATTTGGTGTCTGTGTCGCCAACATAGCAAGCGTCACACTATCAATGCCGCCGCTAACAGCAACGGAGATCTCTCGCATCTCAGCGAGCAGCGCTGTTATTCTGGCAGTATGCTTCGGCGCTTCGTCAATCACCTGAGGCCCCATGTTTGATTGCCACCTCTCGTCGTATACCTTCTCGATTAGCATGTCCTTGAATGTCAACAAGGGCGTCTGCTTCAACTTTAACGGTTGTGGCTCCCGGTCGAATCACAAACTTACATTCCGCCTCCAACGTTTCTGTGGCGCAGTTCTTTTTCCATCGATCAAGGGTCATGCGGCTCAAAATCTGATAGCGCAAACCAATCGTTGATGTTTCAAAAAAACAAGCATCGAAAACCTGATCGATCTGAGCGGTCTCTGCAAGAACACGAATTGTTATTGTCAACCGCCCTTTTTTCCCGAACGTTGCCACCTGAGTAACATCTAGAACCGTATGGATCGAACGAATATGATCTAACCCTATCGCTAAGTCCTCAGCACTTTGGTCATCTACATCAAAGTCAATTTGATAGATCACATTCTGCGAGCTATCTTCTTGGTCAGAAGCCGATAGCATCAACGCTCGTAAGACATTACTTTTTTTTGATAAAATCTTAGTCCCAAAACCCGTCCCTGAAGCAACTAGCTTCCCCGCCTGTCCTGGACCTGTTTGTTGTGGCTTGAGATACGCCAAAATCGCAGCACCGGTCGGGGTGATTCGCTCCCCATCGAGACCATCATCATCAAAGGAAAATCCCTCCAACAGCTTAACCGTCGCTGGGGTGGGTACTGGCAAAACCCCATGACTAGTGTCGACTGTGCCCCGCCCAAGTGGCAGCGCACTTACGGACCAATTTGCTGAGAGCTTATGAATCAAAAATGCCGCGCCAACAATGTCCGCAATAGAATCCCACTCCCCCACTTCATGAAAACTAATAGTCTCTACAGACTTACCGTGAACGGCCGCTTCGGCCTCCGCCAAAAGACAAAATATATCGAGTGCGATTTGCCGTACTTGAGGATCCAAATCTGACCCCGTTAACATATTTCTAATCTTCGAAAATAGTGTGTGATGATGCTCATGAACACCTAACTCATCAACACTGAAACGAGTCCCTGTGAGGGCAAAGTCCGAATGCGGCAACAAAGATAGTCCTACCTCTTGGGGTAAGCCTGCAATGCGAATGGCCGCACACATGTCACCGTACCATTCTGGTTTAGCGTCCAAGATGGCAGCGATAAACATATCTCCCGCAACACCCCCGATGGGATCTAAATGAACTCTCATTCTCAACGCCTCATCCAAGACTTAACAACGCTCTAAAACCCTCAAGCGTGAGCGTGTGTGCGCGGAGCCAACATCGGATAAATTTTTCCTTTGGCATCAAACTTCATCGCCTCTGGCTCTCCCACAATCTCGAACTTATCAGGGTTGCTTTGAATATAAGGCAACAGCGTTTCAGATACATGTAAATCCATCACTTCAAGTGTCGTAGAAATTCTGACAATTTTCGCATCTGCCGGCTTCACTCTAACTACCGTCTTCACGACAAGCTGTATCGCTTCCTGGTCGTTATTCATGATAATGGGTATAGCCGCCCCGTCTAAATACATTGATGTGATTACGTTGGCATACGTCTTGGCAATATCAAGTTCTCGATACACATCCATCGTGATCACATCAGCCGCCCCCAAACCAGTAGCGTTGCCGTGTGTTTCCGGCGTGAGCCCCAATACTGCAATTTTTTTAACGTATGGGCTCATCTCCCAATCGACATCACGGCAATTACGCCCTGTTATATTGGGATCCATTCCTGCCCCAGATATATTTTTCCCAATCTTTTCTACAATTAACACATCAATATCTTCAAATTGTAATTTTGGCATCAATTCTTTTGCCCGCGCCAATAACAACGGCTCTCGCTCTATCACCTCTTCACTCGGAACAATTTCAATTAGTGCTGTGTCATCTGCGGCGTTTTCAACCATGGCGACGCCGAATAGAAAATTCTTCTTCTCCATAATGATTTTTGCGACTTTTGGCAGCAACACCCCGAACATATCCATGCCGTAAGTATGCAGCGTTGACGCACCAATAATTTTCCCCATACCAATGGTCAACATTTTAACGATGCCTGACTCTATAGGTGCTCTGAAATTTGTATGCGGCTTAATACGACAAACTAATGCGACAGCATCGGCTTCCGAAGCCAGTTTATCCATGTAGATCGGCATCCCATCATCGGCCTTCCCGATCTCCACTACCTCCATGCTGGACTTGACTGGACAGCCTATAAACGCTTCCGTCACACCATAACCATCCAGCACTTCTTTTTGCCCCTCAGCCGTGGCGCCACCATGGCTGCCCATCGCCGGGAAAACAAATGGCTTTCCGCCAAGTAATTTGATTTCATCCACGACAGCTTTTACGCATACGGCAATATTGTTTACCCCTCTGGAACCGACACCCAATGCTATGGTCATTCCAGGTTTAACCATCGATTGGATACCCGGCTTCTTGAATTCCTGAGCTACGGTTTCGCTAACACTGCTTATTTTAGACAGCTCAAATTTCTGTCTCACATGCACCATTCGTGGCAGAGGAACGTCTAAGCCTCCCGCTATATTTACATCGATTCGATCGCCAATCATCTCGCCACCCCTTTATTATTCATCATGCCCGAAAAAAACCAACCTGAATATTTGTCCTTATTTTATCTCAGTATCTCTATTCAGGCGCTGTGACTTAATATATAAGGAATCAAACACTTCCTTGTATTTACAACTGGTTTATTTTGACTGTCTGTTTATAGTATGCCACGGTGGTTCTATAATCATAGGCGTCGTATAGAAGAATGCTGAACAATAAAAGAAAAAAAAGCTCTGAACTTCGCTCTCATCGATGGTTCGGCCCACAAAGCCTGCGCGCTTTTGGGCATCGATCCCGAACCCTACAAATGGGTTTCAGTCGGAAAGACTACGAGGGCAAGCCCGTTATTGGGATCCTAAATACTTGGAGTGAGCTGAGTCACTGTCATTCCCATTTTCGAGAGAGAGCACAAGACGTAAAGCGAGGAGTGTGGCAGGCGGGAGGATTCCCCGTTGAGATACCAGTGATGTCGTTAGCTGAGGTTTATCAAAAACCAACAACTATGATGTATCGCAACTTACTTTCCATGGAGGTTGAGGAAATCTTGCGATCGTACCCGATTGATGGGTGTGTTCTTATGGGCGGCTGCGACAAAACTCCACCAGGCTTGCTGATGGGCGCCTTAAGTATGGGGCTGCCTAGTATATTTGTGCCTGCCGGCCCCATGCTTCGAGGAAACTGGCACGGCAAAACGCTGGGGTCTGGATCTGATGTCTGGAAGTACTGGGACGAACTGAGAGCTGGGAATATCACCGAGGACGATTGGCAAGATATCGAGGAGGGTATCGCCCGCTCGGTCGGCACATGTATGACCATGGGAACCGCAGCGACCATGACTAGCATCGTGGAAACGTTAGGGTTTTCGCTGCCCAATGCATCAACAATTCCGGCTCCAGATTCAAATCATCCGAGGATGGCATCAGACTCAGGTCGCCGAATCGTGGATATGGTTTGGGAGGATCTCACGCCTAAGGATATTTTGACATGGCCATCAATTGAAAATGCTGTTCGTGTGTTAATGGCCCTCGGCGGCTCTACCAATGCGCTTATTCACCTGATAGCAATTGCTAAACGAGCCGGGTTTAGCATGCCTCTCGAGCTCTTTGAACAACTTGGAAAAAGTACACCGTATTTAGTCAATATGCGCCCATCAGGGGAGTACCTCATGGAGGACTTTCACTACGCAGGCGGGTTGGCGGCTCTACTTCAAGAAATGCGGCCCTTACTGCATTGCGACGCCTTAACTTGCACGGGAAAATCCTTGGGAGAGAATATTGAACGTTTTAAGATATTTAATCATGAGGTTATCAAACCCCTAGGGCAGCCGATACTTGCTGAAGGCGGTTTAATTATTTTGAAAGGCAATCTTGCTCCCAACGGGGCAGTCATCAAAACCTCCGCGGCAACTCCGGCGCTACTCAATCACCGCGGCAAAGCAATAGTTTTCGATGATTACAACGACATGGAGCGGCAATTAGATGATCCAGACCTGGATGTGGACGAAAGCTCCATTCTTGTTCTCCGAAATTCGGGTCCTCAAGGGGGCCCCGGCATGCCAGAATGGGGGATGTTGCCAATCCCCAAAAAACTTGTTCAAAAAGGAGTCAGGGATATGGTTCGAATATCCGATGCTCGGATGAGCGGCACGAGCTACGGGACATGCGTCCTTCACGTATCCCCCGAATCATGGGTCGGCGGACCACTCGCACTCGTCAAAACTGGCGATGTAATTGAGCTAAATGTTACAAACCGTGAAATCAATGTTTTAATATCAGACGAAGAAATGGAAGCACGACGACAAACATGGTCCCCTAAAATCAGAAAATTTAAGCGGGGTTATGGTCAACTATTTACAGAGCATGTTCAGCAGGCACACGAAGGTTGCGATTTCGACTTTTTAAGTAGTGATGCGGCGACCGATGATCCTGAAATCCACTAAGCGAAGTTTTACTTAAAATTTTATTTTCAAATTAATCGCAAAAACTTTCTGGAGTGCATTCTCCCTCACGACTATTTGACCGATCGGTAACTGCATATGCCCACTCATCGTCCTGGTAGACACTTTTTACACATCCCAGGTCCAACCAATGTTCCTGACCGAGTGCTCGCCGCAATCTCTAAACCAACGATTGATCATCGAAGTGAGGAATTTGGTGAGCTTGGACTAGAAGTTTTATCTAATCTCCAGCGCGTATTCCAAACAAATCAACCCGTATTTATGTTTCCCGCTTCTGGCACCGGAGCCTGGGAGGCGGGCCTGACCAATGTATTAAATGCTGGGGACTCCATCCTTGTATACGAAACCGGATACTTTGCGGCTCAATGGAAGCGCCTCGCAACTAAACTGGGGTTTGATGTAAAAGTCATTGAATCTGATTGGCGTACCGCAGTTGACCCGTCTCGTATCTATGACTACCTTATAAACGACTCAACTCAACGCATCAAGGCAGTTTGTGTCGTTCATAATGAAACGTCGACCGGGGTAACCTCCGACATACTGGCAGTAAGAAATGCCATCGACGACGCCAAACATCAAGCACTTTTGTTGGTTGACACCATTTCCTCCCTAGCATCCATCGACTATCAACACGATGCGTGGCGCGTGGATGTGGCTATTGGTGGGTCACAGAAGGGGTTGATGCTACCCCCGGGCCTGTCTTTTAATGCTGTCAGTGCTCGCGCACTAACGCTTCATGCTGAGTCTCAATACAACCGTGGTTATTGGGAATGGGGCGACATGTTGCTTCATAACGAGAAAGGGTTTTTTCCTTATACGCCAGCAACAAGCTTAATTTTTGGTTTACAAGAGTCTCTAAAAATTATTTTGGATGAAATAGGACTCGACACTGTTTTCGGCAGGCACGCTCGTCATGCGGCCGCAACAAGAGCAGCGGTTGCACACTGGGGACTTGAAACAGTGTGTCGCGATCCCGCCGCTTCCAGTAATACACTTACCGCCGTGATGACGCCGTCCGGAGCAAGTGCGAACCAACTGAGACAAAAAATCCTTGATAAATTTGATATGTCTCTCGGCACCGGTCTGGGTAAATTTAACGATCAAGTTTTTCGAATTGGTCACTTGGGGGACCTAAACGATTTATCGTTAGCTGGTACTTTGTCTGGCGTTGAAATGGGCCTCGCGCTCTGTGCTATCCCTTTCAATAAGGGGGGGGTTTCTAAAGCCCTTGATTATCTGATGCGCTTTGATTAGGCCAAATGAGCCGCGCGAGTAAGCCGATCTCGGATTCCATCCCACGGGCTCATTTCTGGCACTGCTTCAACGATGATTAACTCGGCGCCACAACTATCTAATTCTCTCAATCGTTGATATAAATTTTTAGCGTAATCATTAGGTTCTTGAGACGCAATTATTGCCGTTATATTATGGCTCGCCCCAAACGATTTTTGAAACGTTAGCAAGGCTAGTGCATGTGATCCCGCATTTTGTTCTAAGTATCGCCTAATTTCCTCCGCCCCAAGAAGCCTTAATTTGGTTCTTGGCGCATAGTGTGATGGCAAGGTCCCAGGAACTCTTGGCAAGTTAAATCCAGCGCTCAAAACATTCCCAGAAATCTCTTTAGAGACGCTCTCTCTATCAATCATTCCGGGCCTTAACATGACCGGTGACTCCCCATCGAATCCGATAATGGTCGACTCTATACCCACGGCACAGGGTCCTCCGTCGAGAATCAGACTAACCTCCGGCCCAAAATCTCGATCAACATCTTCCGCCCTAGTTGGAGACAGCCGACCAAATTTATTCGCTGAGGGGCCAACAATACCTCCTCCAAATTCTTTTAACAGGTCGATGGCGACAGGATGACTTGGGAACCTAATTGCGACTGTATCCTGACCACCCGTGACAATGCGGGGAACTTTATCGGAGGCTTCCAAAACAAGGGTTAATGGTCCAGGCCAAAAACGGGCAACTAAGTCTCGAGCTACGCGAGGAATATGTATAGCGAATTCATCCAAAAGGCTCTCAAACCCAATGTGAATGATCAAGGGGTGGTCAAGTGGCCGGGACTTGGCCTCATAAACACGCTTGACCGCTAAGGGGTTTAGGGCATCAGCACCCAGGCCGTATACAGTCTCCGTTGGAAAGGCCACCAATTGTCCATCCTTCAGCAAACGCCCTGCCTCCTTGATACTCTTGGTAATCCTTTTACTCAAAGTCCCCTCTTAAAAAGACTCATTGCGTCAGTAACATTAAAGCTTCTTTGTACTTATCGGACGTTTTTTGGGCAATATCATCTGGCAAACAAGGCGGGGGCGACTGCTTGTCCCAACCCGTTGATTCAAGCCAATCGCGAACAAATTGCTTATCAAAAGATGGTGGGCTCGCTCCAATAGCGTATTTGTCCTGCGGCCAGAATCTTGAAGAGTCTGAGGTCAACGCTTCATCAATAAGGTAAAGTTCTCCATCCGAATCAGTTCCAAATTCAAATTTCGTATCTGCAATAATGATTCCTCTCTCAAGAGCGTAAGTTGCCGCCTCTTCGTATAGCTTACATGACACCTCCCGGATTCTACTGGCGTAATTTTGTCCTATTTTTTTCACGACTGATTCAAACGCTATATTTTCATCATGATCGCCAAGATCAGCCTTCGTCGATGGCGTAAAAATAGTCTGCGGCAATTGCTGCGCCTGTTGAAGGTTGGGAGGCAGAACAATACCGCAAATACTCCCCGTATTTCGATATTCCTTCCAGCCAGATCCCGCTAAATAACCACGAACAATTGCCTCCACTGGGAGTGGCTTCAGTCGGCGCACGACCATAGCGCGACCGTCAACTTGTTCAAACTCACCGTCAGTTAAAAATTCTTTAGGTGAATGGTCTAACCAATGGTTGGGAATAAGATGCGATAGTTTTTGAAACCAAAACACAGATAATTCGGTTAATAAACAACCCTTACCTGGTATTGGGTCGGGCAACACCACATCAAACGCTGAGAGTCGATCTGTTTGAACAACTAAGAGACGCTCGTCGTCAATTTTATAAATGTCTCTAACTTTCCCGCGATAGAGAAATTCTAAAGAGTTAATTTGTGTCTCAAAAACTATATTTCTATTATTCACCATCACTCCTGCCGCAATATTTGCTTAATCTCCTGAGACAGCAACAGCGCGCGATCAAGATCCGAATCAACGACCGTTAAATGTCCCATTTTACGTCCTGGCCTAGGATCCTCTTTGCCATATAGATGGAGTTTAACGCGATCATCTTGCAAAACGCGATGCCAATTAGGCTCGCCGTTTCGCCACAAATCTCCCAGGAGATTAACCATCACGGCTGGGGTATATTGTCTCGGCCTCACTAAAGGTAATCCACTCGTTACACGAACTTGTTGTTCGAACTGGGAAACACTACAAGCGTCCATCGTATAGTGTCCACTATTATGTGGCCGTGGCGCGATTTCATTTATAACTAAAGCACCGTCATTCAAAATAAAAAACTCCACACACAGTATCCCGTTATATTGCAGCGCCTCGGCTAACGATATGGCTAGCTGTTCTGCCATGGAAACGATCTGTTCAGCAGCTCGTGCTGGAGCAATCGTTACATCTAATATGCCTCCGCTGTGCTGGTTTTCTGCGACGGGGAAAACTGCTGTGTCACCTGTGTGATCACGAGCAACAATAACCGACACCTCTGAATGGAGCGGTAAAAATTGTTCAAATACACAAGGCACGCCTCCGAGTTTTTCAAACCCGATTTTCAGCTCGGATAAATTGTTAACTAACAGCTGACCTTTGCCGTCATAACCAAAACGACTAACCTTCAAAATTCCTGGAAAACTTATGTTGTGAGGAAAATGATTAAAGTCGTCCGCATGGGTAATTACAGCATGCGGCGCAACCCGAAAACCATGATTATGAAGAAAAGTTTTCTCCCGAATACGATCCTGCGCAATCTCAACAGCTTCCGCATTAGGACTTACTGAAACTAAGTTATCAAGAAACCGAAGGCTGTCGGCTGGAACATTTTCAAACTCCGTAGTCACCGCCAAAGTGACTCGTGCTAATTCGCTAAGCGCATCTAAGTCATCATAATTAGCTTGTATGTGCCTCTCTGCGACACGACCCCCTGGACTAGACTGATCGGGATCTAATACGGCAACTCGGTAACCCATGGTTTGCGCCGCCATCGTAAACATTCTGGCAAGCTGTCCACCCCCGAGGATTCCTAACCAAGATCCTGGCTGAACCATTACTTTAATGATTTGGTGGGTAACTTCATTGCCTTCACTTTTGCCCGCTGGCGCTTGCGAAACAAATTAAGCTTACCGCTCAAACCATCATCGTGTATCGCCAGTAAGGCAACCGCAAAAAGAGCCGCATTGGCCGCGCCGGCTTCGCCCACAGCAAAGGTAGCCACCGGTATACCTTTAGGCATCTGTACTATTGAAAGAAGCGAATCAAGGCCATTCATAGATTTGGTTGTCACGGGAACACCCAATACGGGCAATATGGTTTTTGATGCCACCATTCCAGGGAGATGTGCAGAACCGCCGGCTCCGGCGATGATAATTTGAATCCCGCGACTTTCTGCGTTTTCGGCGTATTGAAACATCTCATCAGGCGTTCTATGCGCCGATATAACACACGTTTCATAACTCACGCCAAAAGAGTCTAGACTCTCAGAGGCGCATTTCATAACGGTCCAATCGCTTTCACTACCCATAATTATTCCTACGAGTGGCTTAATGCTTTTACGAGATTTGCTCATAAATTAACTTCTAATTAATGCTGCATGGTCCGGGATCTTTTTGCTCAAGAATTTTCGTAAATCATCGCAATGTCATCCAATGGTGTCGGTTTAATTTTTCCCGAATTTCCTGCTGTGCCGAAAGCCTCAAATCGTAATTTACAAATAGACTTGGCCGCTTCTTTCGCCGGCTTGAGATACTTCCTTGGGTCAAACTCACCCTTATTAAGATCAAACGCTCGCCTAATAGCACCAGTCATGGCCAAACGAATATCAGTATCAATATTAATCTTACGAACACCATGTTTAATACCCTCTTGGATCTCCTCCAAGGGTACACCATACGTTTCTTTCATCTCGCCGCCGTGCTCTCGAATTATCTGCAGCCATTCCTGTGGAACGCTCGACGAGCCGTGCATCACAAGGTGCGTATTAGGAATCTTGGCATGTATCGCTCGAATGCGGTCAATAGCCAGAATATCTCCCGTTGGTTTTCGCGTAAATTTATAGGCGCCATGTGATGTGCCAATTGCGATGGCGAGTGCATCTACTCCTGTTTTCGCAACAAAGTCGGCAGCCTGCTCTGGATCAGTCAACAACATTTCTCTCGTCAACGTTCCCTCCGCGCCAGAGCCATCCTCTTTATCCGCCTGCATCGTTTCGAGGGATCCTAAGCAACCCAGCTCGCCTTCAACTGAGACACCCACAGCGTGCGCCATGTCCACAACATGCTTGGTAACAGCCACGTTATATTCATAAGAAGCCGGTGTTTTCGCATCCTCCTCTAAAGAGCCATCCATCATCACGCTTGAAAATCCTGATCGAATGGAGCGTTGGCAGACTGCCGGGGACGCACCATGATCTTGATGCATAACAATGGGAATATCTGGATACTGCTCGATAGCCGCTAAAATAAGGTGCCGAAGAAAAGGTTCACCCGCATATTGCCTTGCTCCAGCAGAGGCTTGCATGATAACCGGACTTGAAGTTTCAGCCGCAGCCTCCATTATCGCTTGAACTTGTTCAAGGTTATTTACATTAAAGGCCGGTACTCCGTAATTATTCTCGGCCGCATGATCAAGCAGTTGTCTCATAGAAACTAAAGCCATATATAAAGTCCTCTATTAAAAAAATTAGCGTCGGGCCTTCATGAGCCCTGACATTCTTATGTTATCTTGAGCGCTCTTTGTTCAAGTACGTCTAGCGCCGGCAAGGCTTTCCCCTCCAGGAACTCTAAAAAAGCACCCCCAGCAGTTGAAATATAGTCGATTTCATCAGTCACCCCAAATTTAGTGACCGCTGCTATCGTGTCCCCCCCGCCAGCGATAGAAAAGGCCGCTGACTGACTGACGGCGTTCGACAACACTCTAGTACCCTCTGAAAACTGATCAAATTCAAAAACCCCTAATGGCCCGTTCCAAACGATCGTCCCAGCCTCTTTTATTATGCTTACAATCTCACCCATGGTCTCAGACCCAAAATCAAGGATCAAATCATTATCATTCAAATCATCAACGTGCTTTCTGGTTGCAACAGCATCTTGATGAAATGCAGTCGCGCAAACTACGTCTTTTGGCAACGGTATTTTCCCACCCCTTAACTCAATCTGCTCTGTGACGGCTCTTGCTTCTTCAGCTAGATCTTTTTCTGCTAGTGAAGCACCTATATTTTTGCCTTTCGCGAATAAAAATGTATTCGCTATGCCTCCTCCTAGAATCAGATGGTCTACTTTCTTCGCTAACGCCAAGAGTACAGTAAGTTTCGTCGACACTTTAGAGCCCCCAACAATCGCGACTAGCGGCCTCGCCGGTGACGCGAGCGCTTGACTTAGCGCTTTAATCTCCCGGACTATTAATGGTCCAGCACATGCCGTTTCGACATGTAGCGCGATGCCATGTGTGGACGCGTGCGCTCTATGCGCCGCGCCAAAAGCATCGTTAACAAAAACATCACACAATTTAGCCATTTTTCGAGAAAGCACCTCGTCATTCTCGGTCTCTCCCAAATTCATTCGACAATTTTCTAATAATACGACCTGTCCCAACGCAACGGTTACTCCAGATGTCCAATCTTTAATAAGGGGTACGTTTGAGCCTAACAATTCCGATAAACGTTTTGCAACAGGGGCGAGAGAGAACTCCTCTTGAAATGTCCCCGCCTTGGGTCGGCCAAGGTGAGATACAACCATAACCGCAGCTCCAGAAGCCATCGCTCGTTGGATCGCAGGCAGTGACGCTACAATTCGTGTTTCATCCGATATCTGATGATTCTCGTTAAATGGAACATTTAAATCAGATCGAATAAGAACACGCTTACCCAAAAGATCCACTTCATCCAAGGTTTTAAACTTCATAATTTCGTTTTCAGTGACAAAAAAACAATGGGGCATACTTAAGCCACGCCCCATCAAGAAAGTTAAAACTTTTACGCTGCAGACATCAATGCCACGGTCGTATCAAGCATTCTGTTAGAAAATCCCCACTCATTATCGTACCAAGAACACACTTTAACCAGCGTGCCCTCCGAAACCTTCGTTAGAGTCGCATCAAACACGGATGACGCTGGATTATGGCTGTCTCTTATACACATCTGACGCTGCCGA
>CAJXPC010000012.1 GCA_913057845.1 uncultured Pseudomonadota bacterium | reverse complement strand
CTTCATCATCAGGTCCAGGGCCACCTTCATCATCAGGTCCAGGGCCACCTTCATCGTCCGGGCCACCCTCTGGGTCTAGCCCGCCTTCAATGTCCTCTTCTAGGAGCGACTCTCGATCAGTCGAAACAGAGTTTAATACCGCCTCCAATTGCGCTTGTGGGATTTTCACGGGCGTACTGATAACACCAGCGGTATCAATCGTGACACCAAAACCAGGGTTCGTCACAAACTGCGTCGAAAACTCATTTGCAACTGATATTTTTCCATCCAACAAGGCAATCGTCGAATCTGAAGCGCTAATCTGACCCACAAACTCCGTACCACGAACCCCAATGGTTGCCACTGGTGTTTCAACATTTACTTTGTCAGGAGTTTTAGTCGCGACCTTACCGGATATGAATTTGAACGTACCTTTGGTGACCTTTAACGCCACCTCATCGTCGTCACCGTTGAAGACAAACTTATCCAGAACAATCTCGGCCTTTTGACCCACATTGATCGCCGTTTGGTCCATCAACAGCACTTGAGCACGACTGGAACCACCAGTCATGATTTTATCGTTCTCAAAAACTGGAGAGCCTGGCTTGACGCTGATTATCTCCCCGTCGCGCTCAATGGTAACCTTACCAATAACCGCAGCAATCGCGCCAATCTTCTCAGCGGCACTCGCATTGTGAGGCACCAGAAAAAACAAGAACAACAACCAATAAAAACTTTTGAAGCTTCGGGCATTCATAAAACGTTATCACCTTGGCAGTACGTTAGTGGTTCACACTCCAATAAAAAATTTTGAAGCTTTGAGCGTTCGTGCGATTCTTCTTCTCTAGAACACCCACGTGAGTGCTAAATTAGCATCTCTGGTTATCGTATCGAAATTGATAATATTTGAGTCTGTCTTGGTCTCTGCGTAAGTAATTCCAACAGTAGGGACTTTCTTATTGGGCGGACCGACATTTCGCCAGTTAAAAGCAACCGTCCAATTAAATGCATCATCCACTCGCGTCAACGCAGACACTGAGGTATCGGGCCCATCTCGATCCGTCTCTGTTTGCTTCAAGGTCAGACTTCCCGTCCACTGCGCATTCATCGGCACTGAGGTTCCCAATGAGTAACTGAACACGTCTGTCGAGTCTGTATCTGTCTTTGCCTCTGTCAAAATATAACTCAGGTTCGGTAGAAAAATCATTCTCCCACCAAATGCGGCATACGACCCCTTCAGTCCGAGTCCATAAGCATTACCATTTTTATCCTGAGTTGTTGCGCTCTGAAAAGCATTATTTGTCACGTCTAAAGAGCCCGACAGGCTGGCTGTCTGGGTGCGCACAAAGGTCTTAATACCACCGAGCTTATATGATTTGGACAAGCTAACTCGACCTAAATCAATATCTGTGAGCGTAAACGATACGGAATCCCCCGTCGCAATCCAGTTGTACCCTAAACTCAGCAATGCAATACGCATTCTAAGGGCCTCTTGCGTTTGAAAATCTTTATTAATGATTGTCAAGCCAGCTGTTAGGGCTTGCGGATCCTGATAGGGTAGAGCATATTGGTAGTTCAGTCCCAACAGCGACTGTTCGTAATATTCCGTTACTTCCTCTCCGGCATCAAAGAGCACCCCTGGAAAAGCCGCCACAACCGATTGACCAGTCTCAGAAATACTCAGTGGATTGTCCGCTCGACCCCAAGTGTATCCCGCAATCTTTGTCCACGTATGTGGTGAACGTATGTCCTCAAGCTGCAGTAACAGTGCTGCAGCCTGAGCCTTTTCCTGTTCCGGTATAGTCGGGTCAGCGACAATACGCCTTAAATCGGCTTCTGCCTCCGGCAAATTTCCACGGCTAATGTTCAACTGAGACAGCATATCTTTAGCTAGATAGTTGTCTTCGTCATAGAGGAGAATTCTGCTCAAGGTTCCAGAGAGACCCTTCGAATTGCCATTTGCAGTTTGGGCGAGAGCGAGCCTAAAGTTGAGCTCGGTATTTTCAGGGTTCATTAAAACCTCTAGAAAAATCTCATCTTCTGTAGCCTTAGGCACCGCATTAGCAACCACCTGTACCATTTTTGTGAGTTTTCCCATTTGCTCAGGGTTGAGTCGAACAAATCGCAACGCGTACCGCACTGTAACGAGTGTCTCTGCATACTTACCCGTATTTGCTAGCGCGGCGATATAGAGACTCAACCGATCGAAACGCTCTTTCGGATCATCTATTGAATTCCAATTTCTGAGCGCCCGAACAACGTCAGTAAACTGGCGACAAGCAAATGCTTTTTTGGTTTTTGAAATGCTGACGTCTTCGGCAAGTACAATCGGGCAATCTTGAGGGGTGACTGGTTGCTCCGTGACTGGTTGCTCCGTGACTGGTTGCTCCGAGGTTGCCTCCTGGGCGAGCCCAACGAAACACAAAGACCCCATTAGGATGCCAGCTGTAACACTTAATAATCGTACCAAAACAAAAATCTCCTATTACTACTTATTTATATGTTTGTACGCATTTTACTTGGTATGCATTTGTCTTACTGCTGAACTTTTCTGCTCAACACGGTATGCACATTGCTCTAATAACTCTGCAGGATAATCATCACGGTCTTGTAGCGCACCTAACAGCACCTCGGCTTCTTTCCAGTTTTCATCTGAAACATGATCCATGAATTGATTGTGGTCTGCGCACCAACCCGTTGGAAAGCCTTGTTCTGGAATGATGCCATAGATAGCAACAGCAATACTTTTACCCTTAACGATCACATGATCCAACAAAACGACCTCTGCACCGGCAGGTGGTCGATCAAGCACATCATAGGTGGCTTCTCCAATCACGATGGGTACACCGTAGGCTTTACTGAGCCCCTCTAATCGGGCTCCAAGATTGATGGCATCCCCCAAACATGAATAATCAAATCGTTGTTCAGAGCCCAGATTTCCAACAGTGACTTCCCCGGTATTGAGACCAATCCCGATTTTCAGAGGCTCAGCAATACGCTCACTGCTGAGCAACTCTTTGTTTAAAACCTCAAGCGCAATCATCATACCAATCGCAACTTCACACGCAATTCTAGGATGATTAGGGACATCAACAGGTGCGTTCCAAAACGCCATGATTGCGTCACCCATATACTTATCGATCGTGCCTTTGTGATCCATGATTTCATATGTTAAAGGTGTCAGCAAGTCGTTAAGTAACACGGTAAGCTCCTCGGGCTTATCTTTATACCCTTCGGACATTGTGGTGAAGCCACGAATATCTGCGAATAGCACAGTCACTTCACGACGCTCTCCACCCAACTTTAACTTTTCAGGATTTTTACTGATCTCCGCAACAAGGTCTGGGGACAAGTATGTCGAAAATGCTTTACGAATTTGACCTTTTTCGGATTCTGTTCTCAACAGACTGACTGCCGTAGAGGAGACAAAAGCGGTCAATCCAAACATCGTGCCCAGTGACCAGTCAAACAGATGACCACTCTCAGAAAACCACCAGAAACCGGAGCCAATATATGAGCCTATCAACACAACAAAAATTGCAGGTGAAACCAATCCACCACACTTAAGCGCAACAACAATGCAAATAATGGAAAGGAGTAACGCCCCGAACCACTCCGCACCTAAAACAACCGCATCACGTATGACATACTCTTCAGCATATATTTGCTTCAGCGCAGCCACATGAAGTGCTGGGCCAGGGACATTAAGTCCTGCTGGCGTGTCATGAAAGTCCATCAATCCAGTAGCGGTCGGCCCTAACAAAATCACACTTCCTGCTATTTTCTCATCATGCAACCCATCGAGCACCTCGGTTAAATGCAGACCTGGAAAGCTTTTAATAATATGGTGCGGCACGACCTGCATCTCTCCATCGGAATCCACAGGTATTTCATAGGCTCCGACTTTCACGGTTTCAATCATGGAGTCATCGCCCCCTGAGCCTTTAATAATGATCGTTGATGCTTCTTGTTCGTTCGCCAACATCGACAAAAATAAGCTGGGGTACACCAAGTCACCCGCACGGATCAGCAAGGGAATACGTCGGAGCATTCCGTCCGCATCAGGACGAACCGCAATGTGCCCAACCTTAACGCCGGATTGCTTCAATATCTCAGTGGGCGCTAACAATCCGTTATACGCGAGTAACCCGTCAGGGGATGCGCCAACCCACGCAAACCCAATAGCGGCGTCAACATCACCACCCACTTTATGACTCGCAGCGACCGCAAGAACCGATGGGGTTTGAGAGAAGACATCTGATAAAAATTGGTCGTTATCAATGTACCCAAATGCGTTAGCGAATTGTTCCGTTTCAATGGTTAGATTCGGAAACTTTGATAGAAACCGAGCAGGTGATAGTCGATCCGGCTCTGCAAGCAAGAGATCGATACCAACGACGGTCGCACCTTTTTCATAGAGCGTGATCAATATTTCGCCAAGCTTGTCCCGCGACCAAGGCCACTGGCCAAAAGCCTCAAGCGCTTCGTCGTCAATTTGCAATAACCTAACTGGCTTGGCCTCGTCCGAGGCCGAACTCTCGACCTCTAAGGATTGATAACCATCAAGAATAGAAAGAGTCAGCTTTTCAAAGACCTGTCCGGGATCAGCCACTCTCAGGGTCATCAATAACGAACATAGCGCGACCGGAACTAAGACGTTTAGCCAAGGCCACATACTTTTTGGAATCATTTTCATCGTCTCACCTTGCCCAACTAGATCAGACACTCAATGTGAAAGCTAGCCTTTTTGAGTCTCTGTTTTTTTATCCACAATAACAGGTTAGAACCTGAATCCCAAACGGCGTAGTTATTTGTCGGTCGAAGTCTTTTCAAAGCCACCCAGATACATACGATTCCAAGTTGGGCTGATGATGATTTGATTCACGCAGGCTCGAGGTGGCAACTGCGCCACAAAGAGCACGGTTTGCCCCAAATCATCCATCTGGAGCATTCGATCTCGCTCCTCTTGACTCGGCGGGGTAGGTCGCTTATCGAGTAGCGGCGTTGCAACCTCAGCCGGACAGATAGCGCACGCACGAATGCCGTGAATTGCCTCCTCCATATTGATGGTCTCTGTCATCGCAATCACACCACTTTTTGACGCGTTGTAAGCAGCACCGGTTAATTTTGTGTGGTGAGCACCAGCCCACGAGGAAACGTTGATGATGCATCCATCTTTGCGGGCACGCATCGCTGGCAGTACGGCGCGCGTCGTGTTAAATGTCCCGTCTAAATTTGCACTCATGACCGACCGCCAACCCTCATAGGTTTGATCGTCCCAATAACGCGTCAAGACGTTCGTGCCTGCGCTATTGACCAAAATATCAATAGACCCGCAGTCTTCCAACACTCTCGCGCCAGATCGGTCTACCGCTTCCGGATCACCGACATCTAAAACCTCGCAACGCACATTCCCACCCAAATCTTTGATGGCCTTTGCCTCATCAAGCAATAACTGCTCCCTTCTCCCAGTCATGATGACCGTCGCGCCCGCTAGGGCCAACGCTCGCGCCGCACTCAAACCAATACCCGTGCCAGCACCTGTCACCCAGGCAACCTTACCTTTCAATGCGCTCATCTAATAACTTTCATTGTCAATGTACGCTCGATACGTACTAGGATTTTTGGAAGGCGATTTTCAATTGCAAGGCCGACTCCTCTATCGCCTTAGCCGCTTGATCGATGACACCACCCATGAGATAAAAGCCATGAATCATGCCCTCGTAGTTGGATAGGCGCACCTGATTTCCAGCCTCTATGAGCGCGCGCGCAAAATCCACGCCTTCGTCTCTGAGCGGATCATATCCGGCCACAATAACCAAAGCCGGTGGGAGCGAGGACAGATCATCCGCCTCCAACGGGGCATACCGTGGATCACGCGTATCTTTTGATGTGCGTAAATATTGCTTATAAAACCAAGTGAGTGTCTTTCGCGTCAGTAAGTACCCCTCAGCAAACTGGTGATGCGATCGCGTTTCTGGCTCAGCTGCAACGCATGGATAAATTAACAATTGAAAACATACGTATGGGCCTCTGTTGTCTCGAGCAAGCAACGCAACTGCTGCGGCCAAGTTACCACCCGCACTGTCACCGCCCACAGCCAACCTATCTTTATCGCCTCCAAATTCCGCCGCATGCGCCGCCACCCAAATCAATGCGGCTTCGCAATCAACCACCGCAGCAGGAAACTTATGCTCAGGCGCTAATCGATAATCAACAGCAACGACAATACACTCCGCCTGGTTTGATAATGCACGACATGCAGAATCATGGGAATCTAAATCACCGATGACGAACCCTCCACCGTGATACCACAATAAAACGGGTAAAAGTTCACCGGTTTGCGCGGATCGAGGGCTATAAATTCTGATACCAATCGGACCCAATGGGCCAGGGATTTGACGATCTTCAACCTTAAAAATATCAACGTCGGCTTTCGCCTTTGCTGTCCGTCTCAAGTATTCCACTCGGGCAACGTCAGGCGTGAGCTGCCACATTTCTGGCGCACCCAAAGCTTTAACGGCATCCAACAAATTTCTTGCTTGCGTATCTAGGGTCATGGTATTTTTTCTTTCGGATACTTGAGTTTAAATGTCCCACTTGCTTTAGCTGCTAACTCCCCATCCTCATTGAATAATTCACCTTCCACAAAAATCAATGTTCGACCCATGCGTATCGCTTTGGCTTTTGCCCTTAAACAGGTCGTGACTGTTTGAAGGAAATTTGTTTTCAACTCAACCGTGATAGCACCTGAAGCTTGCACATCTACAGACTTAGCACTCAATCCCATCACCATATCCATCACACTCAGTATCACGCCCCCATGCGTCGCCCCCCAGGAATTGTGATGCTCTGGCCTGAGCGCTAACGTGATTTCCAGTTCGCCATTTTCCTGCTGATGGGCACGCACACCCAAATACTCAGCAAAAGGGATGTGAATATCCATACCTGTAGAGTTATTACTACTTTGCATCTCTGGATGAGCTATTCATTGGATAAAAGAACAAACAGTTAAACCGCTAAATATCCGCCGTCCACGGCAACGATTTGTCCTGTCATAAACCCAGAAGAATCGGTCGCAAGCAACGCGGTCAAACCTTTAAGGTCCTCACTGCCACCAAATTTTCTCATTGGCGTTTGGTTAAGGATGTACTCCTCTGCTCGATCAATCATACCTTCTGACATTTTTGAGGGAAAAACACCTGGAGCAATCGCATTCACCGTGATGTTGTATTGCGCCCATTCGACAGCGAGTGAGCGCGTGAAATTCACAAGTCCACCCTTACTCGAGTTGTAAGCAATCGTTGGCATAAAACCAGGTTCAGTGCCAACAAATCCAGCAATCGACGCAATGTTAATAATCTTCCCATACTTCCGAGGAATCATTGATAATTTCCCAACAATTTGGCTCAATAAAAATGGTGCCGTGAGGTTAAGGTTAATCACCTTTTGCCACGCATCTAGAGGGTGGTCCTCCGCCTTCGCACCCCAAGCTGCACCCGCATTATTAATGAGCACATCAATTTGACCGTGGCGCTTTAGAATACCCTCAACCATCGGTTGGACCGAATCCGTATCCTGCAAATCGTTGACCACCGTTTCCACTTTTACCGATTGCTCAGTTAGCGTGGCTGCGGCCTCTTCTAACTCGTCCGCCTTACGAGCCGTAATCACCACCTGCGCGCCCAACTCTCCGAGCACTTCAGCCATTTGCAGACCAAGACCTCGCGATCCACCTGTAATTAGAGCAACTTTACCGTCCAAATTTTGCAAATCTTTCAAGCTCATTTCAACTTCTCCATCTCGTTAATGGTTAACACTTCTTCGATATACGAAGACACTAAAGGCCTCGGTTTAATGCACCACCTCAAACAACCCTGCGGCCCCCATTCCTCCACCAATGCACATCGTAACGACAACCCATTTAGCATTGCGTCTTCGTCCTTCCAAAAGCGCATGACCGACCAAACGGCTACCACTCACTCCATAAGGGTGCCCCATCGCAATGGCGCCTCCATTAACGTTCAGTCGTTCGTTGGGAATACCCAGACGATCTCGACAATATACGACCTGAACAGCGAATGCCTCATTGAGTTCCCACAGATCAATATCCTCAACTTTGAGTCCACTGCGCTTTAACAATTTGGGCACTGCGTAAACGGGACCAATGCCCATCTCATCAGGCTCTAATCCAGCGACCGCAAACCCTCTGAAAACACCTAGTGGTTTGAGGCCTCGCGAAGCCGCAGCTCGATCACTCATAATCAATTGCGCTGAAGCGCCGTCAGAAAATTGACTGGCATTCCCCGCAGAAATCACTCCACCCTCCAGCGCAGGTCTAATTTGAGAAACTGCTTCATACGTTGTTCCAGGGCGAATCCCTTCATCCTGTGAGGTGGTTACCTCCCTCAGTTGTTCCTGACCAGTATTTTTATCAACCACTTTCATAGTTGTTGTAATCGGAACAATCTCCTCCGAGAACAAACCACCTTGAACTGCTCGCTCAGCCCTATTTTGACTTTCTGCACCGTATCGATCTTGCACTTCTCGAGAGATTTGATAACGCTTTGCAACGGTCTCTGCCGTTTGCAGCATAGGCCAGTAAATCTCAGGTTTATTCTCGTGCAACCAAGGGTCTTCTATAAAAGACATATTCATTTGGTTTTGAACACATGATATTGACTCAACGCCTCCGGCGACATAGATCCCATCTTCCCCTGCTAGGAGGCGCTGGCTAGCAAGCGCAACGGCCTGGAGTCCAGAAGAACAAAACCGATTCACGGTCAAGCCCGACACCGTCACTGGCAATCCTGCCCTAATCGCGATTTGCCGAGCAATATTTTGTCCAGTCGCACCTTCGGGACTTGCGCAACCCATCAAAACATCTTCCACTTCTTGTGGATCAATTTGCGAACGCTCAACCACTGCTTTCACCACATGTGCACCAAGACTCGCCCCATGCGTCATATTCATCGCACCTTTCCAACTTTTACACAGTGGCGTTCGCGCTGTATCAACAATGACTGCATCCATACTCTAATTGCTCCTAAAAAATTGAAGTTAGGTCGATCCAAACGTTCGGCTTTCATCCACCAGTTTCGTTAAGTACGTCGAGACCTTCCAGTGATCTCCCAACGCTTGATTTGAATAGCGCTGAATTCCGTCAACAACCGCAGACAATCCGATCGTATCTGCGTAGAACATAGGCCCACCTCGATAACGAGGAAAGCCATAGCCAAAGGCATAAATCACATCAATATCAGAGGCCCTTTGGGCGACACCCTCTGCCAAAATGTCAGCCCCTTCATTGATCAATGCAAACATGAGTCGCTCGACAATTTCAGATGCCTCTATCGTTCGACGTTCAATCCCTTTTTCACGGGAGGCAGCATCAATAATTACGGCAATCTCAGGATTAACCTGCGGCACCCGACTCCCAGACTCATATGTGTAATATCCACGACCGGTTTTTTGACCAAACCAACCGAGCTCACAAATACGATCAGGTATTGTCACATACCGCTTACTCATTACGCCTTCAGATTGTTTTCTTTTGCGAATAGCCCACCCAATATCTAAGCCGGCCAAATCACTCATTCGGAAAGGCCCCATTGCAAACCCAAAAGACTCAATAGCCTGATCTACTTCTTGCGGCAATGCGCCCTCTTCAATCAAATACTCAGCCTCTCTTAAGTACGTATGAATCATACGGTTCCCAACAAAACCATCACACACACCAACGCAAACAGGGATTTTTTTAATCTTCTTCGCAACCTTCATCGATGTCGCAATCACTTCAGGAGAAGTTTTATCTGCTCTCACCACCTCCAACAAACGCATGACATTAGCAGGGCTAAAAAAATGTAAACCGATGACCTGCTCGGGCCGTTGGGTGACCCCAGCAATTTGATTGATGTCCAAAGTTGACGTATTTGTCGCGAGAATCGCAGTAGGCTTCAAAACAACATCAAGCTCACGAAATATTGCTTTCTTAACCTCCATCTCCTCATACACGGCCTCGACCACCAAGTCGACTTCAGAAACAGCGGAGAGCTGTGTGCTGCCACTCAATAGCGCCAAGCGCTGATCACGGTCCTCAGCACTGAGTCGGCCTTTCTCGACAGTTGCTAGATAATTCCTCTTGATCGTATCAATCCCTTTTTGGAGGGTGTCTTCGCTTGTGTCTACGATGAGTACTGGAAGACCTGCATTCAAAAAATTCATCGCGATACCCGCGCCCATCATTCCGGCCCCAATCACGGCAACACTCTCAATTGCAGAAACTTCAATCTCCTTTGAAAGCCCACTAACCTTATTGGCCTGTCTCTCAGCGAAAAACAAATGCCTTAATGACTTGGATTCATTTGTCGTCATCAAATGCTCAATATTCTTGCGTTCAACCTGCAAACCCTCTTTGAAAGGCTTGGTTAAAGCCGCCTCAACACACGCAACGATAGCAAGCGGTGCAGGATATCCACTCCATTTTTTTTGTGCGGTTTCTCGAGCTTGAGCAATAAAAATTTTAGGGTCAATGGATGTCTCCACAGTACGTTGGCTCACCCGCGCTACCGGTAAACCAGCGCGCACAGCACGCTTCACCCATTGCAGCGCACCCGAAAGCAAGTCACCCTCAATAATCTCGTCAACGACACCCAGCGACTTGGCTTGACTGACGGGGATGAAATCGCCGGTCGTCATCACCTCCAACGCACGCTCAGCCCCAATCATTCTGGGCAGTCGTTGTGTCCCCCCCGCACCCGGCAAAATACCAAGCTTGACCTCAGGTAACGCAACAATAGTAGTCGTGCTCGCCAAGCGATAATGACAGGTCAGTGCCAGCTCAAATCCCCCACCCATTGTCGGGCCTGACAAAGCTGCCACGATGGGCTTGGTAACCGTATCCATGTATGCCAATAAGTCGGCCAATGTCGCCATTCCTGGCACTTTGGGTTTTCCAAACTCGGATATATCCGCGCCACCGGAAAAATTTTTCCCCCCACCAATCATCAAAAACGCGCTGACTCGAGGGTCGTGATCTCCAGACTTAATCGCATCGAGTAGCCCCTGGAGCACACCCTTATTAACGGACAATGCATTGACAGGTGGATTATCAATTTGTATCAACCCAATTGATCCGCGGACTTCGTAACTAACCACTTTTGACATAACTATTCTCCAATCAATTATCGGGCTCGCCGATTTTAAAGACGCAGATTACAAAGATGCGAATCACATTGTGTGCTAAACCTCGAGCCACTCCTTACGTATAGACTCATCAGCTTGTAGGTCCGAGGGCGACCCTTCAAACACAATTTGACCATGGCCCATCACATATAACCGCTGAGAGATTCGTAACGCGATCGTGAGCTTTTGTTCCACGAGTAAAATTGACACGCCTCGCTTAGATATTTCTTCGAATAAAGTCGCCATTTGCTCCACAATCTTCGGCGCTAAACCTTCAGTCGGCTCATCAATCATAACCAACTCGGGGTTCCCCAATAAGGTTCGGCAAAGCGTGAGCATTTGTTGCTCACCGCCAGACAAGACGCCCGCCGGAGCATGCAATCGCTCTTTGAGCCTGGGGAATAAATCGTACATGTCTTCTTCTGACCACCGTGATTCTTTTTGGTCAGATTTGAGACCAAGCAATAAGTTTTGGCGCACAGTTAATGTGGGGAATATGTCTCTATTCTCTGGGACGTATCCCAATCCCTTGCGCGCGATCTCATGGCTTTGCAATCCGGATAAAGATTGATTCTGAAAATTAATTTCACCCGTATGTTCAACCTGCCCCATGATGGCTTTAACCGTTGTCGATCGACCGACCCCATTTCGTCCAAGGAGACTGACTATTTCTCCTGACCGAACATGCAAATCAACTCCTTGCAGTACGTGACTCTTACCGTAGTAAGCATTCAAATCGGACACTCGAAGCATGATTTCCGTCATACGAATTACTCCTCGTCTCCGTCGACCGCTGTTCCCAAATACGCTTCTTGAACCTTCTTACTCATTCTTATTTCAGCCGGCGTTCCACTCGCAATCACCTCACCATAGACGAGGACCGATATCCGGTCAGCAAGATCGAAAACGACGCCCATGTCATGCTCAACCATGAGCAAGGTTTTTCCTTCAGTCACTCGGGAAATGAGTTCAACGGCAACGTCGGTTTCCGAACGACTCATGCCCGCTGTGGGCTCGTCCAACAAAATAACGCTGGCGCCCGATGCAATCGTGATCCCTATTTCAAGAGCTCTTTGTTCCGCATACGTCAACTCCCCAGCCATCTTTTCTCGACGATTCTCTAAGCCAATCATCTCTAAAGTACGCTCAGCGCTTTCCTTAGCATCACGAAGTGCAGAAATTCTCTTGAAAAATGAATAGCGATACCCTAAAACCCAAAGTACTGAGCATCTTAAATTCTCAAATACCGAGAGTTTTGGAAAAATATTGTTAATTTGAAAACTTCGAGAAAGTCCCAAGCGATTAATCACTTGAGGTTCTTTACTCGTAATATCCGTTCCATTCAATGCTATCGAACCTGAAGACACTGGAAATCTTCCACTGATCAGATTGAATAAGGTCGACTTACCTGCCCCATTAGGGCCAATTAACGCATGTCGCTCACCCGCGACAATCTCGAGATTGACCCCATTAATGATTTCAGTTTGGCCAAATCGTTTCCGAACATCTACCAACGCTAGCGCATGTTGATTCATTCTGTCACCTAGCTCCATCTCGCCAACTCTGGAGTTAAATCCGCCCAGACCTGTGCAACAGCTCTAATTGCACGTCTCAAAAAGAATGCCCCAACCAAGACCAGTAACCCCGCGAATACCCAAGTGACTGCGACATGCACCCCGACTACAAGCGTACCTCGATACAACAATTCAATCACCCCGATAATCCCCACTAACGTGACGAAACCAGCCCACAGGGCGAACATGTATGACGGAAGGAGCCGTTTCATCACGCCTGCACGCCATACAGGTGCATGAATCGTGATGATGCTCGATATTCCACCTGGGGAAAACAAAATAATGAGTAGAAAAAGGAGTCCAAAATACAATAACCACGCTTGGGTGAAATTAGATAGGAAAGACTGCAGAAA
Source organism: uncultured Pseudomonadota bacterium (assembly GCA_913057845.1). Taxonomy (GTDB): domain Bacteria; phylum Pseudomonadota; class Gammaproteobacteria; order Burkholderiales; family Eutrophovitaceae; genus Eutrophovita. Next base: position 828 of record CAJXPC010000012.1, on the reverse strand, counting down.
CGTCACCAACACCGCGCCGATAATAGGCCCCCAGAATTGACCGATACCGCCAATGAACGCCATCAGCACAACATTTCCAGAAGCCATCAGCCCTAAGGACTCAGCCGTAATAATTTCATAGTTAATCGTTGTGAGTGCGCCGCCAATCCCCGCAAAAAAACCCGCAAGACTCATCATGATCCATCTGACGCGAGTGGGGTTATATCCTACAAACTGGGTACGCTCGGGATTATCCCGCACAGCATTCGCAATTCGACCCAAAGGTGTACGTGTGATCACAAACATCAACGCCATAGAAATAAAACACCACACTGCGATCAGGTAGTACACCTGAACTTGAGGTCCGTAGGAAATTCCCCAAACAGCTCCACCCGCAGTTCTATTCGTAACGATGCCGCCCTCTCCTCCGAAGAAAGTTGTGAACATCAACGCACTGGCGGCAACCATTTCAGCAATACCCAATGAAATCATCGCAAATGGTGTTCCTGGCCTTCGCGTCGTTACAAAACCCAAAATCAAACTAAAGACTAATCCTGCCAAACCACCCACCAACGGCATGAATGAAATGGGCAGACCAAAGACTCCCGACTCAACAAAATTGATGGCGTGGGCCGTCACGAAAGCACCGAGACCAAAATAGACCGCATGGCCAAACGACAGCAACCCTGTTTGCCCAAGCAACATGTTATAGGAGAGTGCGAAAATTATGGCGATACCCAATTGGGAGAGTATGGACAGCGCAAATCCGCCAGGGAACACAAACGGCAGGAGCACAAATAAGAGCGCAACCGAACTCCAAAGGATTAGCCGTGATTTGTTGAAAGCTCG
>CAJXPC010000011.1 GCA_913057845.1 uncultured Pseudomonadota bacterium | reverse complement strand
TCTACACCTCTCTATTCGTCGGCAGCGTCAGATGTGTATAAGAGACAGCTCAGGCTATGATGTCATTTATGCTGTTTCATAACCAAGTGCGACGTGTGGCTTGCATCGGTTTAGGGGGGGGGTCCATACCGAAGTTTATTTGGAAAAACCTGCCTGACATTAAGGTGTCCGTGATAGAAAATTCGGAGCAAGTTATTAATGTGGCGCGCCAATATTTTTGTGTTCCAGATGATGATGAGCGATTATCCGTGATTCATGCGGACGGGTTGGAATGGATTGATGATGCGGGACAGTACGATGTTATTATGCTTGATGCGTTTGACGCGTCCGGAGTGCCCGGAGGGTTTATTGATGATGACTTTACGCACCGTGTTAAACATTGCTTAGCTCATGATGGTATTTATATTCAGAATTTATGGTCAAGTGACCCACAGTTGAAGTCAAGAATCCGGCAAATTGAGTCCTATTTTGATCAAATTGCATTAGTACCCACCCCCAAAGGTGGCAACATAGTGGCACTCGCTTTTCGTTCTGCACCTACGGTGGCTCAATTATCCAAGATTGGCCAGTTGGCGCGAACCCTAAAGCAATCGCTAGGCTTAGATTTTAATGCCATGCTTGACCGCATGCGATCGTTCCAGTCATCCCAGGGAAAAAACTTTCTATCTGATCGCCTAGGAGGTCAATAAGTATGTAAAAATACATTCATTATTGAATTTGACGGGAGCTTTGATCATGATTGATCGAGATGGTTACCGTCCGAACGTGGGTATTATTCTTTGCAATAAACGTAATGAGGTTTTTTGGGGGAAACGCGTGCGGGAGTATGCGTGGCAATTTCCGCAAGGGGGTATACAACAAGGAGAGTCCCCCGCACAGGCGATGTACCGAGAGCTGGACGAAGAGGTCGGGCTTGAGCCTCATCATGTAAAGATTATCGGACGGACTAGTGGATGGCTGCGTTACGATGTTCCAAGGCAATTTGTACGCCGAGAGACCCGAGCGGTATATAGAGGTCAAAAACAAATATGGTTTTTATTACGCTTGGTCGGACGTGATAGTGATGTGTCGTTAAGAAAGTCTGATGTGCCAGAGTTTGACGCGTGGCGTTGGCACCCATTTTTCGTTCCACTGGACTCTGTTGTTGATTTTAAACGAGACGTCTATAAGCAGGCATTAGTGGAGTTGGCGCCCCATTTAAAGCTGAGGCCGCCGCGCACTTATCAATAGGATTTAGTCTTCATTGGTCAGTGCGCACGTCCAAAATAATCTTTCCGATGTGTTGACTTGATTCCATAAGCCGATGCGCTTCAGCTGCATCTTCGAGTGAGAACGAGGCAAAGATGAGTGGTTTAATGATTTTCTTTTCGAGTAGTGGCCAAACTTTTTTAGCAAGGGACTCAGCGATATTAGCTTTGAACGACGTGGCTCTTGGGCGCAATGTCGAGCCAGTCACAGTCAGTCTTCTTTTAAGAATATCAGTCATATTCAAATTGGTTTTAACGCCTCCTAAAAAAGCGATAATCACTATTCGACCATCATCAGCTAAGCACCTTAGGTTACGTTGTAGATAGTCGCCTGCGACCATGTCGATAATAATATCGACACCTCTATCATTGGTAAGGGCCATCACGCGTTCCACGAAATCTTCATCGTTGTAGTTGATTGCCTTAGTTGCGCCAATAGTTTCACAAGCGTGACATTTCTCGTCTGACCCAGCAGTTACGAATATCTCATGCCCAAAAGCCCGACATAATTGTATGGCCGTGGTTCCAATGCCGCTTGATCCACCATGAACAAGAATAGTTTCTTGCCCGCAAAGTCCAGCTCGGTCAAACACATTGGACCAGACCGTGAAATAGGTTTCAGGAATGGACGCAGCTTCCCGTAAACTAAGCCCCTTAGGAATTGGTAGGCATTGTGTGGCAGGTGCGCTAACGTATTCAGCATATCCTCCTCCAGCCACAAGTGCGCAGATTGGATCACCAATTTTCCATTGAGTTACGTGCTTGCCGATGGCAACAATAAGCCCCGATACTTCTAGACCTGGAATGTCTGTTACTCCGGGTGGTGGTGGATAAAGGCCTGCCCGTTGCATGATGTCGGGACGATTTACCCCCGCAGTGTGAACGCGAATCAGTACCTCATATTCGGTAATTTGTGGGACAGGCCGCTGCGTTAACTTTAAAACATCGGGTTTGCCTGGTTTGGTTACCTCGATGGCGCGCATTGTTTGTGGTAACTGTTGCATTAGGTGTCCTATTATTTATAGCGAGTATGTGGGTGTTTCGGCATTGATTCTACAGATTAGATAAGATCAAGGTGATTTCAATGAAAGTCGGAATATCTTGGGAGGTAACGATTGATGGAATATTGTTCACTGGGTGCTAGCCAACTTAAAGTTTCGAAGCTATGTCTTGGTACGATGACTTTTGGGGCTCAAACAGACAAGTCTGAGTCGGATCGGATTGTATCTTCAGCTAAGGATAATGGAGTCAATTTTATTGATACAGCTGACGTTTATGTGCACGGTGAGTCTGAACGTATTGTCGGAGAACTTATTAAGTCGTCGAGAAATTGGTGGGTCTTGGCGACTAAGGCCGGACAAACGATCGTCGATGTGCCTAATCAGGGCGGGCTTTCAAGAAAGTGGCTGACTCAATCTGTAGATCAAAGCTTAGAGAGATTGGGAACAGATTATATTGATGTGTTTTACCTTCACCGTGACTACGAGCCCGAATCCTTGATTGATGCGGTCACTACAATGGGTGACATGATTCGGGCGGGTAAGATTCGTTATTTCGGCCTGTCTAACTTTAGAGGCTGGAGAATTGCTGAAGTGTTAATGCTTTGCAAAGAATTTGCGGTACCTCCGCCAATTGTGTGCCAGCCCTATTACAATGCTGTGAACCGAATGCCTGAGGTTGAAATTCTTCCCGTATGTAAGCGGTTCGGCATTGGAGTTGTTCCGTTTAGCCCGATTGCTCGGGGTGTATTGACAGGAAAATACGAGGTGGGGCAGATGCCGAGTGAAGGTACGCGCGCGGGCCGAAAAGATAAACGAATGATGGAAACCGAGTTTCGTGTTGAGTCCATTAAGCTCGCTAAGGACTTTGTTCTTTATGCGCAAGGGAAGGGCGTTACTCCTGGACAGTTTGCGGTGGCATGGGTTTTAGCGAATCCGATTGTGAATAGTGTGATCGGCGGCCCTAGAACATTCGAGCAATGGGAAGATTATTACGGTGCTCTAGCTATTCAAATCAACGAGGATGATGAGCGGTTTGTAGATCAGTTGGTCGCACCTGGGCATCCATCAACACCTGGATATACTGATCCGATTTTTCCGGTTACGGGTAGATCAGGATAAAATCAGTGATTGACCTGTGTTGACTGGTTTATCTCTGCTTTAAGCGCTCACCCAAACGCTGGAAACTCATCAAACCGATGTCTGAGCACTTGTTCATGAGCGTCTAGTCCCATCCATCCGCTGATGGCGGTTGCGTAAACTTGTCTGAAGTCTGTGGTGTGAAGCATGTTGCCATCGTTGAGGTTAGTCAGGCTGGGTAGTTCACCATAATGCCCCCCTTTAACGCTATTGCCGATGAGGTACATATTATTTGCTGTGCCATGATCTGTGCCTAAATTGGTATTTTCAGCAACTCGTCGTCCAAATTCAGAAAACACAAGCATGACGACATCATCTGCTCGTCCAATGCGCTCCATATCCGTAAAAAATCCAGAAACCGCATCTGAGAAGTAAGTTAAGAGACGTTGGTGTAGGTTTGGCTGTTGCACATGCGTATCGAATGCATTACGTCTAAACGAAGTGTAGTAAAGACGCGTATTCATATCAGCATTGATCAAAGCTGCTATTTTGTTAAGGTCCAGTGGGGAGATCCCGTAGTCGACTGGGGTGCTATAGCTCTCACAAGCAGATTTCACTTTTTCTGAAGCCTGTCGTGCGCTCTTGGCTAGGCCTAGCAGGCGTCTTTGTGCTGTAGTGCTGTTTTCGTTGGGTGCACGGTCGGTATCAAGCAGTGGTCTCGATCGAAATAAACCTTTTCGGCCGAATTCCTTTGGGTCATCAAACACAACAGGTACATGATTTTTAGCTACAACTGCCAATGATTGAGTCGCATCTATGTTCACCAGGTAGTTGGGCGTTATAGCAGGATCCAGAGAGTCAGCGAGTCGTCCAACCCAACCTAAGGACCCTCCGCTATTGGGGGATGCAGTTTGCCAATAAGCCATTGAGGTGAAGTGTGAATAAGAGGGTTGGTCATAGCCGCAACCATGGAATATAGCCATGTTTCCGTCCTTGAACAGTCGTTCCATACCTGACATGTCAGGATTAAAACCAAAGTGTTCGTCGATTTTTCTGACCTTGTTTGGTTTAATCCCGAGCGTTGGCCGATGTCTGTAATACGCATCATCGCCGTAGGGGACTAAAGTATTTAAGCCATCGTTTCCACCTGAGAGTTCCAGTACGACAAGAATTTTGTTGCTGAGCGGACTATCGCTCGCAAAGGCTAACGGAGAAAGTTGCGAAAGAATGGGACTAGACAGGCCGCTAGCAGCCGCACCTGCGCCCATGAGCTTGAGGAAGTCTCTACGTTTAAATTGGTATTTTTTACTCATTAACGGTCCTTGTATTAGCCGAGTTGGTATTCAGGTAGAGATAGAAGTAAATGAAACGTTTCTCGCAGCGCTTCTTCTGAAAACGTTTTCGCTGCCGGAATGTTATCGGTGCCGAGCTGCTGAGTGAGGAAATCAGTGATTTGCTGTCTCGTGCCTTGATCTATGGAAACCGAGAAAAACCTATTGATTAAATAGTTAATTGCATCCTCTGATGTTTGGCAATTGGCGTCGAGAACGAGCTTTGTTATATTTAGTCTGGCAGGAGCTCTGCTAATTGGCTTTACTTTCTCTATCGCCGTTCTCCATCCACGATAACTTCCTAGTCGCGTATTAAATTCCTCATCCCGGTCAACCATGTTATTGGATGCTGAGGTTGCGTAACCGTCCTCTGGCTGCGTCGCAGTTGCGATATCAGCGCCTGCTGCAAGTCTTTCAGCAACAACTCCAATTTGGTAGTTGTCTGGATATCGATCGCTGGGTAGAAATTTGATATTTGGAAACACAGTGTCGTATACGAAGTTACCGCGTGCTAAGAGTAAGCCGGGTGTCACCCAACTCTGTCCCCCAGCCCAACCGGCGACAGTGGGTGGAAATAGCAAAATTTGCCCAAGTGATTCGGTTGTGTCGTAAAAGTCTGGAACCCCAGGAATTACGACCAAGCCTAGTTTTTTATATGTTGAAATGACTAGTTCGACGGGCGATTTGATATGCGTCCCCATTGATGCTGAGCTGTAAAAATCTTTAGACAAAAATATTTTCTCTAATAATGGTTTGATCTCATATGCTGAGTTTTGTAAAACCGCACCAAGTTCTTTTTTTGTTTTAGGGTCAATATCGTCACGTACAAAAAATTTATAAATCTTCCCGGAAATATATTCAGCAGTAACAGGTTTTTCTAGAATCATATCGATGACGTCTAGTCCATCCCAATTGCCTGTATTTCCGAAGAATATTTTATCGGACGAGTCGTGTTGCTCAGCATTAACGACAAATTGGAGATCAATATAATTCCAGCCTGTGAATGCGCGAGCGGCTTCTCGAATGTCCTCTTCTGTGTATTGACCCACTCCCATGGTGAAGAGCTCCATGATCTCGCGAGCAAAGTTTTCATTTGGTGAGCCTTTAACATTCACGCCGGCATCCAAAAATGAAAGCATTGCTGGATCTTGAGAGACTTCTATAAGTAATTGTTTAAAGTTAGCCGTTCCATATTCACGGAAAACCTGATTTTGATTCAGTAGTTTTCGATAATCACGAACTTTTTCTTCATTAGTCGCAAAGTGTCCGTGCCAAAAAAGCGCCATTTTTTCTTCTAGGGGGCGTTTGCTAAGAAGCATGCGATTTGCCCACCAATGCGCAACACGACGAGTTTCCAGCATACTGGCGCGTAACCAGTAAAAGAAGCGATCAACCACAGGTTGGAGTCGACGATTTCCGCTGGGTTTGACTTTGACTCCTATGGCCTCACCGGTTTCTTTAGCGAGTTTAGTAGCTGCAGGTCTTGATGCTGGAAAGGGTTCAATGCCATCGTCGTGTATGTTTGAGTGATCGAATTTAGGCAGGGGGTCTGGGATACCTTCATAATAAAGAAGTTCCCGAACAGCAGCTCTCGGCCCCATCGAGACCAGTCGTTCAATGTTCTTCGGGCTATCACCAAAGCCACCACGCTCGATAAGGTGTCGAGCTTTAGCATAGTCCCAATCATGTTCAGGTATTGGCTCAAGATTGTTGACCCAATCGTTGTCATCGGCCCAAGAAAGCGATGCCGAGAGCACAATCGTTAAGGAGGCTAACGTCATGCTAAGATTTTTTTTAATGTTAGCGCTCATGATGGTTGTTTATAGGCTTGGCTGTTTGGTTGTTGGTGACTTTCTAAATCTTGACAAGTACAGAGTCTTAATTATTGCAGATCTGCATGATATATTAATCATTTGACTAAAAGGGTGCCGATATTTGTGTAAGCGCTGCTAGCATTTCTTTCGGTATTGGAGTCGGTCGACGCGACAAGGTATCGACATAAACATGTACGAAGGTGCCTTGGGCTGATGTTAAGTTACCATCTTCGCGGAACAATCCGACTGAATAGTGAACCGAGCTTATGCCGATTTTGTCTACTCGAATGCCACTTGTTACGACGTCTGGAAACGTAATCGGGGAGAAATACTGACACTGCGTCTCAACGACTAAGCCAATAATTGTGCTTTTTTCGATATTGAGCACATTTTGCTCAATTAAGAACTGATTGACTGCGGTATCGAAGAATGAGTAATAGACCACGTTATTGATATGTCGATACACATCGTTATCCATCCAACGAGTTGGTATGGTTTGAAAGTGAAAGAAATGATCGCGATTTGAAGGCTTGCTTTTAGACATATTTTAATTTTTCTTGAGGTTACAAAACTCGTTGATGTAACCCGAAACGTATTAAGGGCTAGAAATTAGGCGCTCAAAGTAAGTACTCAACAGCCATTATAAACGCAAAGAAAACCTAGTATTTTTTATAATAATCATTCGTTTACTATGTTATTATTCTGCTGTGAAATTTGCATTCAGCGACATTTCTAAATTTTTATTAGGATGAATAAATGACATTTGTGCCCAACATGCTTAGATTATTTCTCATAGGGTTTACTGCTTTATCATTGGTTGCATGTCAGACAACTAATAAGACTGCAGAAACGGTTGAGGAGTCCACCGATAGTTTTGAGTATATTCAAGCTCAAGCGCAAGCTCAATCTGAGCAAGAGCGCCTTCAGCAAGAGTTAGAACAAGCCAAGCAAGATCAGGAACGACTCCAGGCGGACGCGGATAAAGCTCGTGAGGGACAAGCCTTAGCCGAAGAAAAGACGAGACTAGAGGCGGAAGAACGTGCCATAGCTCAATCTGAAGCCGCGCAAGCTCAATCTGAAGCCGCGCAAGCTCAATCTGAAGCCGCGCAAGCTAGAGCAGAAGCTGCGCAAACCCAAGAAGGCGTTGTTAACGACAGCGTGCCGATGGGAATGCCCGCCAGCTCCGTATACTTTGATTTTGATAAGAGTTTCATTGTCCCTAAGTTTGACGATGTGATTCGATCCCATGCTGGGTACCTTCGCGCCAATCCTGACTTGAAAGTGGAAATTCAAGGTAATTGTGATGAGCGAGGCAGTCGAGAATACAATATTGGTCTCGGTAATAGTCGAGCGCTTGCAGTTAAGGCTGCGTTAGAACTGTCGGGTGTTCAGGGAGGCCGGATTACGATCACCAGCTTTGGTTCAGAAAAGCCTTTGGCACTGGGACATGACGAGTCTAGTTGGCAGCAAAATAGAAGGGCCGACTTTGTGTATTGATTTTGGCCACTTTTGATAGATTTAAATGGGGGCGTTTATACGCCCCTTTTTTGTTTGAGAAACCTATTGCTTTAAAGTAAAGTTGGTAGCTATGACGATAAGAATTACATTGAGCCTTATCTTTATCCTGTTGAGCGGTACGTTTACGTACGCCCAGAATACTCCCGGTGCTTCAATCGAAAATGCTAAAAAAATTCGAGAAGCTAGACCTAGCTTCGTCCAACTGGTTAACCAGGTTAAGGAGCTCAAACACAGCCTCCTTGAATTAGAAATAGCGATTACCGAAGCCAACACAGATCGTTTAGTGGAGCGTAACGCAGATTTTCAAAAAACCATTGAGGCACAAAACGAAAATTTCCAGAAAACCTTAGAGCTTATGGAGAAAATCGGACAGATAAAAAGTGATTTGGCAAATCACTATAACTTGCTGAATAATCCTCTGAATCAATTGCGCAATGAGTTTGATAACCGTGGTGACCAATTGTTTCAGTGGCGTCGAGTTCTCGATAATGCAGAGGCTCGTGTGACTCAAGTGGAGTCTCAGATTCAAGAGGATGGAATGTCGACTGCTCAGCAGGTCGAAGGTCTAACGAATCGAATTAATGCGTTGGAGGCGAGGGTCCAAAATGTTAGTGCGGAGTATGTTCAAAAGGCCGAGTTTGAGTTGAGAGAGCAAAAGTTGCTGACGCGCATCCTTTATCTTGAGGAGGAAAATCAATTGTTGCTTCAGCGCTTTCAGGTTTCGGAGACGCTTATTCAACGGTTAGGTGAACAAATCATTACTAACTCTGGCCGATTGGCAGAGGTAACTGAAGGTGCGTTGACTCATTTGAGTCGAATTGAGCAGATTGAAGCCGACATCAGTCGGTTTGAAAGTTTCTCTGATCGCTTAGATGCACTGGCTGCAAAAGACATGGAGTTAGATAGAGATGTCTTTGCAATAAATGATATTGAATTTAGGCTTGAGGAGCTCGCTACTGGTTTGTACCCATTGCAGGCTGAGCTACTTAGACTCGAAGGTGACACAAAAAACCTCGATGATATTTCTAGGCTGAATTCAGAGGATTTAAATGTGGTGCTGAGGAGGCTCGATGAATTAGAAATCGTCCAACCGACACTCGCCGATCAATATTCTCTTAAAGATCGCATGAGCGAACTTCTGTATCAGCTGAAAATTTTGAAGGCTAAAATTATTAGTATGGAAGAGCAGTTCGCCCGCTCAGAAAATTCTTCTGATGCAGGCTTAGATCAGCTGAGAATTTTGGAGAATAAAATCATGATGATGGAAGAGCATTTCGCCCGCTCAGAAAATTCTTCTGATGAAGACTTAGAGCGGCTGAGAATTTTGGAGAATAAAATCATGATGATGGAAGCGCAGTTAGCTTCTTCTCGCAGTGCACCTGATGTCGAAGGGGACATGTCGGCAACGGAAGATCCAGCTCAACCCAGCTCTGAATGATTTTTTAGCTTATTGGCTTGTAAAGGCCTAAGGTTTTTCTGATACGTGATGATGAGTCCCACACCGTTTAAAAAACTCGATAGAGGTTGTCGACTATACTGCTGAACATGCGATCTAAGATCTACATTTTTGCCATCGTCTGGCTCGTAGTGGTTATATTGTCGGTGTTTTTCCCCGCGCACGCGGCTGATCGCAGTGGCTCCTCCAAACAGTATATTAAGCTCGATCTCATCACGCAATTTGATCGAGTTGCTCCAGGTCAAGAGCTGCACCTCGGTGTCCGTGTAACGCTTGAAGAGGACTGGCACATCTATTGGAAAAATCCAGGTGACACTGGCCTGCCCACGCGAGTTGATTGGTTGCTCCCCAGTAAATTCGTTGTAGGGCCGATGTTATGGCCAGCTCCCAGTCGCTTTAATCTTGAGAATTTTGTCAATTTTGGATACGGCCGCACCGTTATCTTTCCATTTCAACTTAAAGTCGCTGAAGACGTGCGATCGGGTCGACACTCCATCTCGGCAGACGTGTCTTGGCTTATTTGTAAAGACTTGTGTATTCCTGGAGAGGCTCAGCTCTTCATGGACTTTCAAGTAGGTGATTTAGGGAGTGCCACAGTAGACGCTAGTGACATTGAAAATACCTTGCAAGAAATGCCCAGTCAAGCCCCTAAGGACTGGTTTGATGTAACGGTGAGTCAAGACGGGCAATGGAGTCTCGATTTAAGCCGCATTGAGCCTACTGTCATCTCGGCAGAATTCTTTCCTGCTCAAAATGATGTCATCGCATATCAGCCTCCGCAGACGTTGGTTGCGGTCTCATCAGGTATGACCTTGCGTGGGCGGTTGTCCCCTCAATATGTGCGATCTAAAACTTCGTTCGAGGGTGTTTTGGTGGTGACGGATAAAGCCAGTGGCGAGACTGCAAGTTACGACTTTCGTCGAACTCCAAGGGAGCTTATGGCGCTTGAGTCCCCAATTCGTTCTGTGCAGAATCAATCTATCTCCAGCCTTTGGTTAGCGATTTGTTTTGCCTTGATTGGTGGGGTGATCTTAAATTTAATGCCGTGTGTTCTTCCCGTTGTGGCGATTAAATTAATGTCAGTGATCGGCCACGAAGGGCGACCTATATCAGCGCGCTATTGGGATACCGCGTTGTTTGCTTTTGGCGTTGTTTTAACGTTTTGTTTGATAGGTGGGGCTTTACTGATTATGAGATCGGCCGGCGATCAGATTGGCTGGGGTTTTCAGTTGCAAGCTCCTGAAATGGTTTTGGGGTTAATTATTTTGTTCTTTGTACTTGCGTTGAATATGTCCGGTTTGTATGAGATCGGCACCAGCTTGCAGCGTTTTGGCGGAATCGATGGGGCATTTGGTCGGTGGTCTTCCCTTCTGTCTGGGGCTCTCGTAACAATTATTGCGACACCATGCACAGCGCCTTTTATGGGTGCGGCAATCGGTTTTTCAATTGGGCAAGGAGCGGTGTCGAGTATGCTCACGTTCTTAGCGCTTGGGGTTGGGATGGCAACGCCTTACGTAATCATTTCGTTGTGGCCTGGTCTATTTGTCTGGGTGCCAAAGCCGGGCGCATGGATGAGCACCTTTAAAAACCTGTTGAGTGTGCCTTTGTACTTGACGGTCATTTGGTTGATTTGGGTGTTAGGTCAGCAAACCACTATTCACACTATTTCCAAAGTCCTCGTCGTTTTGGTCTTTGTTGGCTTATCTGTTTGGGCTATAGGTAAACTGCAGTATCGAACGATCACTCGTATTGTTCCGTGGAGGATCCTAATTGCGATCAGTCTCTTGGTCTCTCTATCAGGCTTAATTCATATTGGGACTGCACTGGATCAAGCGTCTACTCGAGAAGTATCTAAACCGGAGTGGAAACCTTGGTCGTCGGGGGATGTGGCGAGTGCTCGTGAGGAAGCCCATCCGGTGTTCGTTGATTACACTGCAGCTTGGTGTATCACCTGCCAAGTGAATAAGGCGCTGGTGCTTAATGATCAGGAGGTCGTAGATACGTTTAAGAAAAATAAAGTGATTACTTTCAGGGCTGATTGGACATCTAGAGATGCGGCAATTACGGAGTCATTAACTTCTTTTGGCAGATCAGGTGTGCCTGTTTACGTATTTTATCCCGCGAACCAAGGGGCGCCTGTTGTTCTATCGGAGGTGCTTAGAAAAAAAGAAATTTTTAATCTATTCGATCGTTGATAAGGCAATGTTAAATGCTCAGCTTTTCACCGTGGCTGAGATTCATTTTCCAAAGGGGATAGGCATTGGAACGAACAGAGAGGTTTTATAAGATTGACCGATTGCTTCGTGATAGTAGATCGGTTTCCTTAGAGAGGTTCCTTGAGGAGCTTTCGGTGTCAAAGGCGACATTCAAGCGTGATATCGAGTACATGAGAGATCGCCTTAACGCCCCTATTAGCTGGGATCGTACTCTTCGTGGCTATATTTTTGATCAAGAGATTGACGATGCGCCGTCCTATGAATTACCTGGGATTTGGTTTAACCAATCAGAGATACTTGCCCTGCTCTCAATGGAGGCTTTGTTGAGTCAAATTCAACCTGGTTTGCTTGGACCACGACTTGATCCACTTAAGCAAAAATTGCGAGATCTCATTGAGGTTGGTGAGTACTCAGTCGATGCGATAAAGAACCGTATCAAAATCCTCAATATGGGCTCCCGCAGTCGGAGCATTAAACATTTTGAAGTTATTGCGCTATCCTTAATGCAACGGTCTCAGCTTGAGCTTACATACTACGTCCGCTCAAGAGAAGAGGTAACGCAGCGATCTATTTCGCCTCAACGAATCGTATACTACAGAGATAATTGGTATTTAGATGCCTGGTGTCATTCTGTGAATGCAGTACGTAGCTTTTCGTTGGATGCTGTGCGTACCGCGACGCTGAGAGATGAAGCGGCTATTCAATGCGACGAAAAAATATTAGATTCTGTTCTCGGATCAGGATATGGGATTTTTTCTGGCACTGAACTTTTGTGGGCCAAACTTCGATTTAGTGCCGAGCGCGCTAAATGGGTTTCTCTTGAAGAATGGCACCCATCTCAACGGAATCATTTTGATGATGAGGGTTATTTTATTTTAGAAATACCCTATACCGAACAGTATGAGCTCGTTATGGATATCCTTAGATTTGGTCCTGACGTTGAGGTCATTGAGCCTGAATCATTGCGTCAGATGGTTAGGGAGAAGGCGTCTAAAATGTTGGCCATATATGTATAAAATAATGATTTATATGAATTTGTAAGAAAAATTATTTTTAATATGTGTCGTTTCAGGCTCATCTGGTGAGCTAGTGCTGGGCGCAAACTACCTCCAAGATAATTAGTTATAACGGAGGTTAGTGATGGAACAGCTCAGTTTTTTCCTTAACAGAACACCAGGTCCCAAATTACGACGCAGCATCTCAGCAATTAGAGATCGTGTTGATCAATCAACGCCCAGAAGTAATGTGGGCATAACCGGCAAGTTACGGGAGTTGAATAGTACATCGCCGAGTTTTACGATGATAAACAGTCGTTCTACTGACGGATTTGGTGCAATCAGGGCTAAATTAGTAACTCGCGATATTTTATATCGCTCAAATCATGAGTCTCAGTCGGGAGGACACGTCCCGATTTGTCAAGTGGTGCGTGGGCGTCAGTTTATCCCGCATCAACATATTGTAAATGCGATCGAGCGTGCTTTAGTCGCCTTAAGAATTAATCCGGATGAGGTTGATGTGGCCGCGGAATATGGGTCCTACGGAGCCCAAATGTCATTGGTGGTCTCGTTACCAAGCTTTTATGACTTTGATCCTGGGAGTATGGACCCCTTCAGGCTCCAGGTGGTTTTGCACAATTGTTTGAGTCGAGGAGGACTCCGTCTTCTTGCGCGATGGTTCCAAGAGGGGACGGGTGCAACTTATTCAGTCGGAGTGACGCAGCTCAATGCAAGCCTTGCTCATCGGATCCCAGCAAGAGAGGAAAATATCCTGCCCACGTTAAGAAAGGCTATTGAGTTGGCTCGTGAAGATTGTCTCCATTTGGGTGATTGGACGCGCCAAGTGGTTGGTAAAGAGGCGCTAGAGACGTGGTTGGTGGGGTCTGTTCGGCGCATGTGGGGTAAAAAGGCTCAACAAGCTCTTCAAAGGGAATTCGAATCTGATGAGGGCATCTATAGCAGAGAGGGAAATGTATCTTGGAATGTACTTGATACTTTGATGGTGCTCGCCAGCTATTGTGCAAGTACAAAAGATATCCTTCTGCAATGCGATCGGGTGGTGGAGGGGGCGGTCTTAATGCGATCGCTGTTAAAGAAGTGTTTAACCGTATAGATGTGTTTTCCCCGAATACTAAGTCCTTCTAGTCTTAGTGGCATGAGTGTTTTTAGTTTTTTTACGAAATGAATACAAAAAAGATATGATCAAGATATAGTCGTTTACCTAATCTCACAAACTGGATAAGAGCGGTGCTGATCTTCCGTCAATTAATTGACCAACAGTCGTCCACATATACGTATCTCTTGGGTGATTCAGAATCTAGAGAGTGTCTGTTAATTGACCCCGTGTTTGAGCAGGTCATGCGAGATCGGGCGATGATAAAGGAGATGGATCTTGATCTCATCGCTACCGTTGAGACTCACGTCCATGCTGACCACGTTACTGGGGCTTGGCTGCTTCACAATAGCCTTGCGAGTGAAATCGTAGTTTCAGCGAATGGAGGTGCTCGAGGGGCTGGGCGCTATGTGGGTCAGGGCGACGTAATCACCTTCGGCGCTAGGACGTTGGGTGTGCGTGAGACACCAGGGCATACGAACGGATGTATCACCTTAGTTCTAGATGATAAATCCATGGTTTTTACTGGAGATTGCTTATTAATTCGGGGTACAGGGCGGACGGATTTCCAAGAGGGAAACCCGGAAATGATGTTCCAATCGATTCACGAGCAAATTTTTACACTTCCCAAATCATGTTTGATTTATCCCGGGCACGATTATCGAGGGATGACCGTGTCGAATGTCTCGGAGGAAAAACGTTTTAATCCGAGATTAGGAGGAGCAATTAACCTTCAAGACTTTTCGGGTTATATGGACACTGTCTCTTATACACATCTCCGAGCCCACGAGACCTCTCTACATCTCGT
>CAJXPC010000010.1 GCA_913057845.1 uncultured Pseudomonadota bacterium | reverse complement strand
TCTACACCTCTCTATTCGTCGGCAGCGTCAGATGTGTATAAGAGACAGGTGCTATGCCAATGGTTCCTGCTGTGGCTGGTCCAATGTCTGAGATGATATCGCCAAACAAGTTAGAAGCGACGATAACATCGAATCGCTGAGGATTTAAAATGAGTTGGATCGTGAGGCCATCAATGTGATATTGGTCTGAAGTGATGTTTGGATGCTCATCCGACACTACTTTAAAGCGTTCATCCCAGTAGGGCATGGTGATCGCAATACCGTTTGATTTTGTAGCTGATGTTACATGTTTCCTATCTCGCTTTTCCGCTAATCCGAATGCGTATCGCATGATTCGGTCTACACCTTTTCGCGTAAAGACTGACGTTTGCGTGACCGTCTCTCTGTCGGTGCCTTCGAACATTCTGCCGCCGATGGAAGAATATTCACCTTCTGTATTCTCACGAACAACCAGATAATCGATGTCACCTGGTTTGCGATCGGCTAATGGACACTTCACTCCTGGGAGGAGTTTAACTGGGCGCAAGTTTACGTATTGGTCAAATTCCCTACGATATTTAATTAAAGAATCCCACAATGCTATGTGGTCCGGTACTGCTGCGGGCCAACCATTTGCGCCAAAGAAAACACAGTCATGTCCTCCGATGTCCTCTCGCCAAGAGGGGGGCATCCACCAACCGTGTTTTTCGTATTTATCGCAGCTCCAATCAAATTCATCAAATTTGAGTTCGAAGTTGTATTTTCGAGCGACAGCATCTAATACCCGCAACCCCTCAGGCATGACCTCTTTTCCAATACCGTCTCCGGCAATCACTGCAATTTTGTAAGACTTCATAGGGGGTGTCCTTATACGATTCTTATTTGGTTTATAGTGATCTTTTGGAGATCGGCGATAGATTCATTTTAAACCGCTTCTGGGGTTTAAGACAAAAAATAAACATGGTCGCGCCGCATGAACAGTGCGGGTATCCAATCAATTAACGGTATTAAATACAAAGGACTTGAGATGCCAGAACTTATGCGAGCAGTAGAAGCTGTCGATTTTGCAATTGATGATTTGCGTCTTTGTGAGAGAGCTATGCCCTCGGTGAGGGATGGAGAAGTCTTGATTAAGATAGAGGCAGCTAGTCTTAATTATCGTGATCTGGCAATTCTTGATCAAAAATTCATGCCGCATTTAAATCTGCCATATGTCCCGTGCTCCGATTGTTCGGGGCAGGTGGTCAAGGTTGGAGGTGGGGTTACCCGTTTTAAGGAGGGGGATCGAGTAATTCCGGTCTATACGCAAGGGTGGTATAGCGGAAAGCCGACGCAGCAGCAGCGCACGACAAAGACGCTTGGTGCGCCGCTCTCAGGAGTGTTGCAAGAGTATATCGTGGTGCCAGAACAAGAGGCGGTTATAGCCGCTGCTACTCTGACTGCTAAGGAATGTGCAACGCTTCCGATCGCAGCCCTCACTGCATGGAATGCCCTTGAGCAGGGCGGAATTAAGTCTGGAGACACGGTGCTCGTTCAAGGAACGGGTGGTGTGGCTTTATTTGCGTTGCAGTTTGCAAAAATGGCCGGAGCCAAAGTAATACTGACATCGTCTAGTGACGAAAAACTTAGTCAAGCGAAGCAGTTGGGCGCTGATGTCGGGATTAATTACAAGACGCACAGCAATTGGGGGGCACTGGCCAAAGAGGCAACCGGAGGCAGAGGAGTAGATATTGTCATTGAAACAACGGGTTACACTTTATCTGAATCATTGTCGGCAGTCTGTTTTGGTGGGTTCGTCGGAGTGATTGGCTTCGTGGGAGGCCATGAGGCGACGATTTCCGTGAAGTCTCTGCTGGGTCCTTTCATTCGCATGCAGGGGATCGCGGTTGGATCACGACTGCAATTTGAAGCTATGGTACGCGCTATCGACTATCATGGAATTAAACCTGTTATTGATTCGAGTTTTCTTTTAAAAAATGCTGCAGACGCATTTAGACATCTCAAGTCTGGCAAACATGTCGGAAAGATCGTTATAGAGATTTAACATAAATTTTGGTGCCTTGGCTATGACCCTTGAAAACCACTGGAGCAACACGGTATTCAATCTGATCTGCGAGCAGGACATTTCTATCGTGAGTTTTGTCCCTGACGCAGGTCTGTCTCAGTTGATTGATTTATGTG
Source organism: uncultured Pseudomonadota bacterium (assembly GCA_913057845.1). Classification (GTDB taxonomy): domain Bacteria; phylum Pseudomonadota; class Gammaproteobacteria; order Burkholderiales; family Eutrophovitaceae; genus Eutrophovita. The sequence continues at coordinate 12,975 of CAJXPC010000010.1, read as the reverse complement.
TGGCGTATGAAGGTATCCAGACCGTTCGATTGACTTCGGAGGAGGAAGGTGTTGCTTTGGCAATGGGAACCTGGCTTGGTGGAAAAAAAAGTTTATTATTAATGCAATCCAGCGGGGTCGGAAATTGCATCAATATGCTTTCTATGTTGAACACTTGTCAGGTGCCGCTTCCAATGATGGTGACCATGCGTGGTCATTGGGGTGAGTTTAATCCTTGGCAAGTACCGATGGGTCAGGGCGCAGAGAATGTGTTGAAAGAGATGGGTGTGACAACGTTTCGAGCGCAAGAAAATGATGAGGTCGCAAAATGCGCTGAAGGTGCTATACGATTTGCCTTCAATACTTACAGACCGACTGCCGTACTAATTGATCAAAGGGTTTTAGGTGCAAAAACTTTTGGTCGTTGATTCAGTCTTTAAGTGGAAACTTAAATTGCCAGAAGGATCCGGATGACATTATTAAATCGTAGACAGGTGGTTGAGCATTTATTGCAACCCAGAGGCGACCTTCTTGTTGTAGCGGGTTTAGGTGCGCCTGCTTGGGATATCACGGCGGCTGGTGATCACCCCTTAAACTTCCCAATGTGGGGTGGAATGGGAGGAGCAATAGCGACGGGACTTGGGCTTGCATTGGCTCAGCCGACCAAGCGCGTGTTGGTGATCACTGGAGATGGTGAATTATTGATGGGGCTCAATTCACTTGCCACGATCGGCGTGAGTCAGCCTACGAATCTTGCGATTGTTGTGTTAGACAACGAAGTTTATGGCGAGACAGGAAAACAAAAAACGCATACTGGATTTGGCGTTGATTTGGCAGCGGTTGCAACTGCATGTGGATTTACAAATTCTTCTATAATTACGGACGTAAATGAACTTGCTTCTCTTAAAAAAGAAGTCTACGGTTCTGGCTTAATGTTTGCTCAAGTTAAGGTTGATTCTAAATCAGACGAACTAGTGCTCCCACCTAGAGATGGTGCGCTGTTAAAAAACCGATTTAGAGAAGCGTTACTTGGTGATCAATGCCACTTCTCTAACTGAGGCGTTCGTCTTCTGAGCGCTATAGTTTGTCCGTAAATCTGAATTCGTCAGGAATAACATAATATGCGTCCACTAGAAGGAATAACAGTTGTCGCGCTTGAGCATGTCATAGCGGGACCATTCTGCACTCGGCAGTTAGCGGATTTGGGAGCCCGCGTCATCAAGATAGAAAGACCGGGTGGCGGTGATCCCACGCGGGCATATGATGATCGTGTAAATGGCCTGGCATCCCACTTTGTGTGGACGAATCGCTCCAAAGAAAGTATCACGCTTGACTTGAAGCAACCGCAAGGTCTCGAGGTGGTCCACAAATTATTGCAAGGTGCGGACGTACTGTTACAGAATCTCGCGCCAGGGGCCTCAGAGCGGATGGGCTTTTCTTACGAGCAATTGAAAGACCGCTATCCTCAGCTGATAGTTTGCGATATATCCGGATACGGATCAGACGGCCCCTATCGAGACAAGAAAGCTTACGATCTTTTGATCCAAGCCGAGTCGGGTCTGCTGTCCGTCAGTGGTTCGGAGGACGCGCCTGCTAAAGCAGGATGTTCCATCGTGGATATTTCCGCCGGAATGTATGCATTCAGTAATATTCTTGCAGCTATTATTCGTCGCCAAAAAACAGGCACTGGGTGCCGTATAGATATTTCAATGCTTGAAACTATGGCGGAATGGATGAGTTTCCCTCTGTACTACGCTTACGATGGGGCGGAACCTCCTGCGAGAGCCGGAGCCGCGCACGCGACAATCTACCCTTACGGGCCATTCACAATCGGTGATGGAAATACGGTTATGTTAGGACTTCAAAATGAGCGCGAATGGGCTATTTTTTGCGATCAAGTACTGCAACAACCTGAACTTAAAACGGACTCGCGGTTCTCATCAAACACAAAGCGATCAGAATTTCGTCATGAGCTACGTGTGATCATCATTGAAGTGTTTTCACAAATGACTTTAGCTTCGGTTACAGAGCGTTTGGACGCCGCAAAAATTGGAAATGCTTCGATGAACTCAATGCAACAAGTTTGGAATCATGCGCAACTCGCGGCGCGTAACAGGTGGACATTAGTCGACTCATCGAATGGGCCGGTAAAGGCGATGCTCCCTCCAGGTGTCCCGAAAGAATTTTCACCTCGGATGGATCCTATCCCAGAGGCAGGTGAGCACTCAGAGAAGATCCTATCCGAATTTGGATACAGTAATAGCGAGATCGATGAGCTCAAAAGTTTTGGTGTTATTTGATCAGTTCTGATTTGAGAGTCTAGTAATAAACTTATTTTTCTATATTAAGAGAGTGGAGTGAGTAATGTCAGCAGTAGATAATAAATCGTATCTAAACTTGATTAATGGCAAACTTGTGTCGGCTCAAAACGGTCGATCCTTGGATATGATCGATCCGTGTAACGGCAAGACATTTGCAACCATACCCGATAGCGATGAGGCGGATATCAATGCTGCGGTCAGTGCTGCTCAGACAGCTTTAGATGGCGATTGGGGACGTATGGCCCCAGTTGAGCGCAGTCGAATCTTGCACCGTTGGTCTCAGCTTATTCTGGAGAATTTTGAAGAGTTAGCCAGTCTTGAATCTCGAGACACAGGAAAACCGATCACGGCCGGTCGTGCTGATATCACCGCAACTGCTCGATATTTTGAGTTTTACGCCGGCGCTGCCGATAAGTTACATGGTCAGGTGATTCCTTATTTAGACGGTTACAGCGTCAATGTGCACCGAGTGCCATATGGCGTAACTGCTCACATCATTCCTTGGAATTATCCTGCTCAGCAGTTTGGGCGGAGTGTAGGGCCTGCTCTAGCCGTTGGTAATGCTGCTGTGGTTAAACCGTCTGAAGACGCTTGTCTGACCACGTTGTTGATGTCGCAACTCGCACTGGAGGCCGGTCTTCCAGCAGGGGCGCTCAACATCGTTGCTGGATTAGGGGAGAGTGCCGGGGCGGCTTTAGCGAATCACCCACATATTAATTTCATGAGTTTTACGGGTTCGCCGCGCGTCGGTACCTTGGTTCAGCAGGCGACCGCAAAGCACTTCGTAGGGTGCACGTTAGAGTTGGGAGGGAAGTCTCCTCAACTCATATTCGCAGATGCGGATTTAGATAAAGCATTACCGACTGTTGTGAAGGCCATTATTCAACACGCGGGACAAACATGCTCCGCTGGAAGTCGCATATTGGTCCAAAAAGAAATCTACAACGAATTTATGGCACAAGTTGCAGAGTTGTTCGCGAAAGTAAGAGTCGGTACACCAGAGATGGATCTGGATTGTGGTCCAGTAATGAACGTGCGACAACAATCCCTTGTTGATGGATTTAGAACCGATGCGATCAAGTCAGGTATCGAACTACTCGCTGAGGGTGTGTTTGCTGATGGGCTTGATCAGAATGGTTTTTGGGTGAAGCCGGCACTCTTTGGAAATGTGCCTCGTGATCATCGGTTAGCGTGTGATGAGGTTTTTGGTCCAGTTCTCTCGGCCATCCCTTTTGATGATGAACTTGATGCCATAAGACTGGCTAATGCAACTGATTACGGTTTAGTTGGTTCAGTTTGGACGAAGGATGGAAACCGGCAGCAGCGAGTCGCAAAACGAATGAACTGTGGACAAGTATTCATCAATAACTATGGTGCTGGGGGTGGTGTGGAGTTACCTTTCGGTGGGATGAAGAAAAGTGGTCATGGGCGAGAAAAAGGTTTTATAGCGCTTGAGCACTTTACGACCACAAAAACGATAGTTCATCATCACGAATAGATGATGAACTTGTTGTTATGAACGTTAGATATTGATTTAATGGAATCTAAAAATTCATATAGCGATTGGATTGGGCGCACTGAGACGGCTCTGGATAATGTGGATGAGTCACGTGTTGCAAAGATGTATGCGACGCTTAACATGACTGCCCCGCACCAACTCATGGGTCGGCAGTTGCCAAGTTTATGGCACTGGATGTTTTTTTCGGCAGTGGTGCCCTTCTCTGAGTTGGGGAGCGATGGGCATCCTGAACGGGGTGGGTTTTTACCCCCAGTCGATCTGGCCAGGCGTATGTGGGCGGGTGGGCGATTAGAGTTTACTAGACCACTCGTGGTAGGACGGGCGATTCGTCGGGAATCTTCGATTAAAAATATCGTTTGCAAAAGTGGGCGGAGTGGAGAAATGGTCTTCGTAACAGTCGCACATCAGATCCTAGATGAGGACGGGGTATTAATCGATGAAGAACACGACATTGTGTACCGTGATCTAGTGCCACGAGACGCGCCTTCTCCAAAGTTTAAAATAGCCGATGAGTTGTCTGATTTTTCGAAAGAGGTTTCCCCTGATTCTGTGACCCTTTTCCGATACTCTGCGTTGACCTTTAACGGCCATCGAATTCACTATGACCGCAAATACTGTTTGGAAGAGGAGGGCTACCCAGGTCTGGTATTTCATGGGCCGCTGACGGCAACCTATTTGGCGCAGCTGCTATTGTCTCAAAATGAAGATTTATTCCTTACTGGTTTTCAATTTCGTGCGGTCAAACCTTTATTCGATACGCATAATTTTATGACTCATGGTAAGAGACAAGGGACAGGCACTTATAATTTGTGGGCTACAGATCACCAAGGTCATATTGCGATGGAAGCGCGAGCGACGTGTAAGGCTTAACCGAGTTGTATTAATTAAGAACGGAATTAGATATGAGTATTGCTGAAGATCAGTATCAAGAAATTAGAGATGGTGTCCGCGCGGTTTGTGGACAGTTTCCCGATGAATATCATCGATTGATTGATTCAAAAAGGACTTACCCCGAGGAATTTGTTAACGCACTAACGGCTGCTGGATGGTTATCAGCGATGATTCCAGAGGAGTATGGTGGTTCCGGTCTTGGTTTGACTGAGGCTTCGGTGATTATGGAAGAGATTAATCGCTCAGGCGGAAATGCAGGTGCTTGCCATGGCCAAATGTACAACATGGGCACGCTACTGCGTCATGGTTCCGACGAACAGAAAAAGCAATACCTACCTGCAATTGCGCGCGGTGATCTGAGACTTCAGTCCATGGGGGTCACGGAGCCTACTACTGGAACCGATACAACCAAAATTAAGACGGTAGCGGTGAAGAAGGGTGATCGTTATGTTGTGAATGGCCAAAAGGTTTGGATCTCACGGGTACAGCATTCAGACCTTATGATTTTGCTAGCCAGAACTACCCCACTGCAAGAAGTCGCTAAAAAGTCTGAAGGGATGTCCATTTTTATCGTAGATCTGCATCATGCTATAGCCAACGGCCTGACTGTTCGACCGATTGAAAATATGGTTAATCATGAGACTAATGAATTGTTTTTTGATGAATTAGAAATCCCTGTTGAAAATTTGATTGGAGAAGAGGGTAAGGGGTTTCGATATATCTTGGATGGCCTCAATGCTGAGAGAACGTTGATCGCTGCAGAGTGTATTGGTGATGGCTACTGGTTTGTTGATCGAGCTACGCAGTACGCGAAAGAGAGGGTTGTCTTTGATCGACCTATCGGTAAAAACCAAGGTGTTCAATTTCCAATTGCCGAGTCGTTTATTGAGGTTGAGGCGGCAAACCTGATGCGTTGGAAGGCCTGTGCATTATTTGATGCAAAACTTCCCTGTGGGTCGGAGTCAAATATGGCAAAATATTTGGCGGCGAAAGCGTCATGGGAGGCCGCTAATGTATGTATGCAAACGCATGGGGGTTTTGGATTCGCGTCTGAGTATGACATTGAGAGAAAATTTCGAGAAACCCGGCTCTACCAAGTGGCGCCGATATCGACTAATTTGATTTTATCTTACACGGCGGAACATGTTCTCGGATTACCTCGATCGTTTTAATGCAGGTCTTATTACTCAGAGAAACATAGGGGGTCAGTGATGAATTTGAATTTAGAAGGAAAACGCGTACTGGTCACTGGGGCATCGAAGGGCATAGGGTTAGCGATAGCGAAGGGTTTTTTGTCTGAAGGGTGTGATGTGCATCTAGTTGCTCGTTCCGAGAGTGCACTGAAAGATGTAACGTCTCAACTCAATGAAGTAGCCCAAGGGGGCATCTCATATAGTGCTCTTGATTTATCCAAATCCGAGAATATTCCGCATCTGTTAAATGCAGCAGGACCCATCGATATTTTAGTTAATAATGCAGGCTCCATTCCTGGAGGAGATCTGCAGACTATTGATGAGGTCAGGTGGCGCGATGCTTGGGACTTGAAAGTTTTTGGATATATCAACCTCAGTCGAGCTGTGTATAAGCAAATGAGTGAAATAAATTCTGGTGTGATTATCAATGTAACCGGCCTGGCCGCAGACCGTTTAGATACCAATTACATCGCGGGATCTTCGGCGAATGCGTCGTTAAATGCATTTTCTCGAGCTCTAGGTAGTAATAGTTTTAAGGATGGCATACGTTGTTTGGCTGTGAGCCCAGGTGCGGTTGAAACAGATCGTTTGGTCACCTTGATGAAGACTAAAGCTGCGCTAGAGCTGGGCAGTGAAGATCTGTGGCCTGACCTGCTGAAGGACCTGCCCTATGGCCGGGCTGCAACCACTACCGAAGTCGCTGATGTGGTTTTGTTTCTTGCGTCTGCACGCGCCTCCTATCTCAGCGGAATCGTGGTTAACGTTGATGGAGGTCATAGTTCCAGAGGGGGGGCGTTTTAGAATTTCCTCAAGTTATAATCATTTTTATTGGTTCGTGCGCACGCACGGCACTTCATTGCGGTGTTTCTCCTAAGTTACAGGACTCGAGTTCCAAATTTGGCGACCGCCTCCTCGGATAGACGAAGCCCAAGACCGGGCTCTTCATTTAGTGTAAGCATTCCTTCCTTGATTGCAGGGGGGTTTTCATAGAGTTCGGCTTGAAGTGGGTCCCGCTCAGGGTCAGTGAACGATTCGACAATGCAACCGGCGGGACTGCCCGCGACAATGTGTGCATGAATGAAACAGTCATGATGAGGGGCTACTTGTACATGATTGAGTTCGCAAAGAGCTGACAGCTTTCGTCCTTCCGTGAAACCTCCTGTCATCGTGCAGTCGAACTGCAAAATATCAATGGATTGCTCATCGATAAGTGATCGACAACCCCAGCTCGTTAATTCACTTTCACCCGCTGATAATGGTATCGAGGTTTTTTGTGAAAGCATCTTTAGTTCTCGGCGGTCATCAGCCCACCGTACGGGCTCTTCCAGCCATCGAGGGCGCAGTGGCTCCAGCAGTTTTGCCCCCTCTATTGCGGTCCTTAGATCCCAACCTCGGTTGACATCAACCATCAAGTCACAGTCATCACCGATAATTTCGCGAATGACCGCCATACGTTCAATATCCTCCGCGAGTGACACACCGCCAACCTTGCCTTTGAATCCTCTGTGTCCTTGTTCTTTAAGCATCTGGATTTCGTCCCGAAGTTCGAGTAGATCCTTACCGTCTCTGTAGTAAGCGCAGGTTACATAACACGGTATCGCGTCGCGAAATCCCCCGAACAGTTTGTAGAGTGGTAGATTTGCATGCTTACCGAGGATGTCCCAGCAGGCAATATCTACGGCAGCAGCGATACGCATCAACGCCTCTTTACCCCAACCCTTCTCATGCGCCAATCTAGAATGAGTCAAGTTAAATAAGGTTTGAAATAATTTTTCAGTGGCCAGCGGATCGGCGCCCATGATTTGGTCGCTGATGCCGGTCTTGAAGCAGTGGACTGCCGCTTCGATGGGCGTGTAGCTTGTGGCGACTCCAAAACCTTCGATACCTGAGTCGGTACGTAATTTGACGAGAATTTCATTCGCTCTCGGAACAATAAAATGGCTGACCCAATGCGGTCTACCTGTGTCTGGTGCTTGAAGAATATGAACTTCTATATTGGTGATTTTCATAGTTTTTGCTCGGGATATAAAAAGGGTTATGTAGTCAGGATATTAATACGTTCAGGAGTTTTATTTTTTACGGAATGTTTTAAACAGTAATATCAATGGCAGGAAGACGAGTCCATACCCTATCCAAAGCAGCAGATGGCTGGGAGACGTAACGTTATTCTTGATCGATAACGAGAATGCTGACGAATCAGGTGTGTTTGAGGCTGATTCTATTAAAAGCATAAATTTTTCTGGGTAAGGAATAGATATCGGGCCCATGGTCAGTGTGTAGAAGGGCCACAATGAACTTACCTTAATTTTTTCGTGAAATACAAAGGCGGTTCCAGTAGACAGCGATAGAGTGACTCCATTGAGTTGCCCACACCTCACTGGCGCACAAGAAACTTTGACGAGCAAATCATTGTCAGCTGGTGATAGTGGAATTTCTAATGGCCGATAGCTCAAGCCCCTACTGATACGAAATATCGATCCATCATTGAGTACCCAACGGTCGCTTTTTTGATGAAGCATCACGGTACTAAGGACCTCTCCCGAAAAAGATACGCAATAGAGTTGGTATGCTGGACCTAATAAAATGCCGACGACGAACAGCGTAATGATTTTTATTTGAACTTGGTTCATGAGCAGCACAATTTATACGGTTGCAAATCTTTGATGTCTAACCTCGGTTGCCGCAAGGATGGCAGAAAATTGAAATAGCCCGATAAGTATAAATACCCATATCGATAAATTTAAGTCCATTAGCAACCCGAATATCAAGGGCGCTATTGCAAGTCCAATATCTAAACCAGAGTAAACAACGCCGTAAACGCGGCCAGTTGATCCCTTCGGCGCTGCTGCGCGAACAAGCATGTCGCGGGAGGGGCCGGCGACACCAGCACCCAAGCCGATAATTCCTAGGAGAGGAATGACTGCCCAACTTTGAAACAAGCCTAATCCGGTTATGATTGCTGTGGCACCAGCGATAAATAGGGATAGCATGATGACTCGGTCGTGGTGATCTGTCATTGAGGCGAAAAACCCGCCAACTAATAGCCCGACCGCACTTGCAAGCATGTAGGTTGTGATGCCTGCTATTGCCATTGTGTGGGGTATCGAGTAAATCGTTGATAGGGCTGCTGGGGCGAAACTTTGAATCCCTCCGAATGCTAGAGCTGATATTAGAAAAAATGAAAAACACATCCAAACGGCTTTAAGTTTGAGAAATTTAAAACCATTGGCATTGAGGGTCGATGGTGTTAATTCGGTATCGCTACTTTCATTCTCATTAGATAGAAGGCGGCGATTGATGTAGAGCAGCGCCAATGCGCCAAACGCCACCAATGATGAGGCAGCGATTGCTACCCTCCAATTAAATAATGAGGTTAACCCAACTAAGAAAACAGGGGCGATAGCCCAACCTAGCGCTCCAGAAATACCGTGCGTGCTGTAGGCATGCCCCAGTCGTTTTGTATGTATTTTTTTATTTAGTAGTGAGTAATCTGCAGGGTGAAAAACGCTATTCCCCAATCCGGCTAATGACGCAAATCCAATCAGCGAAAAATAGCTAAAACTGAGAGAAAAGCCTAAAGATGCAATTCCGGATAGGGTGAGTCCCAATAAGAGTGCGCGGATTGCTCCGTAACGATCAACAAAAAATCCAGCTAGAGTTTGACCGACACCTGAGGTGATGAAGAATACTGACATTAGAAAACCAAGCTGCGCATTAGACAAATCAAATGCGTCCTTAATCCAAGGGAACAAGGGTGGAAGTATGAGGTGAAAGAAGTGTGAAACCCCATGACCAATGCTGATCAACCCAATAATTAATACATCACGTTTAACTGGATTTGGAGCCATGTTTATTAAGTGTTAACAATAAATAATCGAGTTAGGCTTCGTGCGTCGGCATTGTGACACGTTTTAGTTTGGAGGTATTTAGGTAAGTTAGCCACACGCCTATGTTGTTCTGTTGTCAGGATTTAAATTGGAAATCGGATAAACTGACGAGATACTTAAATTGCTGTCAAACAAGATACCGTGGGAGAAAAATGTGGACTTACAATTAACCAGTGCAAAAGTGATCGTAACGGCAGGGGCGAGCGGTATTGGGCTCAAGATCACTGAGCGGCTGCTGGCCGAAGGAGCATCAGTTTACATTTGCGATATCGATGTCGCAGCCTTGGAGGCAGCTAAAGAAAAAAACCCATCCTTGATGACCGGTGTTTGTGATGTATCCAAACGAGATTCGGTTGCCAATATGGTTGAGCAAGCTGTTCAAGGGCTGGGTGGTCTGGATTGCCTAATTAATAATGCGGGGATTGCGGGGCCGACTGGCGCATTTCATGAGATTGATCCAAATGATTGGGATCGGTGTATTGAGGTTTGTCTCACAGGACAGTTTAATTGTGCGCGTCTTGTCGTCGACCATCTCAAAAAATCAAATAATGCGTCCATTGTTAATTTATCCTCGGCTGCTGGACGATTTGGTTTTCCGAATCGGGCGCCGTACTCTGCAGCAAAGTGGGGTGTTGTCGGGTTCACTAAGTCGCTATCAATGGAACTAGGAGCGTTCGGCATACGGTGTAATGCGGTTTTGCCTGGGCCAGTTGATGGGGCACGAATACAGGCGGTTATTCAAGAGAAAGCGAATATTGCAGGGAAAACCGCGGAAGAATTCACAAAAACGTGGTTGTCGATGGCTTCTATTAAAGAGTTGATTGATCCGCAGCAGCTCGCTGATCTCATCGCATTTATTGTGTCCCCATTGGGTCGAACAATCTCCGGGCAAGCGTTAAATGTCGACGGTGATTTACAGTGTTTAATGTAAGAAATTTCGTTGCGCTATGCAAAAATATGAGATCGTAGGATTTTCGCCCCAGTATTCAGAAGCTTTTAAAGAATTAAACCTTGAGTGGATCGAAGAGTTCTTTGAGCCTGAAGAGATAGATCATAAAATGCTCGCGAGCCCTCAGCAATCATTTATTGATTCAGGTGGTGCGATTATATTCGCCATGGTCGAGGATATAGCAGTGGGGTGTTGTGGCCTACTAAAACACAGTGATACGACTTATGAGATTTCGAAGATGGCCGTTACCCCGAGTTACCAAGACCTTGGTTTGGGACGGGTGATGTTGCGTCAAATTCTTCAAGTTGCAAAGGGTCTGGGCGCGACGCAAATAGAGATCATGTCAAACACTATTTTGGAGCCGGCGATTGGGCTTTATAAATCGGTCGGGTTTGTTGAAATACCGCTTACAAGTAATGCGTATGCACGTGGAAATATCTCGCTACGTTTAGATTTGTCTAAATTTGATTAGATCTCATCTGTGTGTAAGAAATCTGAGGGTTGAAAAACCTTTCTGATCTGTGACTGTCACATTATTTGTTAAGGTGTTGAGGTTTGTGATTCAATCAGCACTTAACTCGGTAATTTGACGGTACCATTTAGAGTGATTGATTTGCTTTCTGGATTTCAAGTTAAATAATGTTAAAGATGAATAGTTCAAGAAGACAGTTTATGCGTGATGCAGGACTTTTGAGTGCCTTACTAGCCTTATCTGAGGTGGGGTTTCTGAAGATGGCGCACAGTAACACCTGGACTTGGAATAATCAGGCGTTCGAGGCTGAAAGTCTTTCCGCCGCTATCGGCGCCTTAACATCTCAGCCTGTGATTCAGGACGTCAGGGGGTTCATTCAATTTGTCGCGCCACCAATCGCGGAGAATGGTGCTGTTGTCCCTGTGGGCATCAAAGTCGATGAGCGTTTGCGGGTGCGTGCAATTGCGTTGCTTTGTGAGAAGAATCCGCGACCGTTGGCGGCTTACTATGAGTTGTCACCCGAGGCAGTTCCGTTTATTCGCACGCGCATTAAAATGCGTGAAACTGCATCCGTTATTGCTTTGGTAAAAACAGATGAAGGCTTCATTAGCGCTGATACGCTGATAAAGGTGACTCGTGGTGGTTGTGGTGGTTGATCTTAAGGTTATTCGCAGAGGGTAGGTATGGCACGTCCGATGAGAATTGTTGCAGCATGTGATGATAGCGGTCTGACGACCGTTCGAGTTTTGATTCGTCATGACATGGAGACCGGTTTTCGTAAAAGAAAAGATGGGACCTTAGTTCCCGCGCACTTTATTAAAAATGTGATGGTGCGTCATGGAGAGAAAACAGTGTTGTCTGCTGAGTGGGGCGGGGGAGTGTCTAAAAACCCATCATTATTCTGTTACTTCCGAGGTGGCGTGCCTGGTGACTCTGTCGAGGTGAGTTGGGTCGATAATCAAGGCGAGTCAAATCAAAAATCGACACTTATCACCAGAGGGACGTCCGACTGAGGTCATGCAAATGCGTCTGATCCAATCTTGCCTGATCTGACTAAATGGCAAAAATGGTCGTAGGTGTGCTCAATTCCTTGAACGAGACCAACTGAGCCATAGTCACTTAAATAAGCGCGTAGCGGTTCGTCCGACAGGTTTGTTGGAAATGGAAGTGCGGCACCATCGACACTAATTTTAGCGTTTGGTTCTATTTTTTCAATGATTTTGATGGACTCTTCTACTGTCGCAATTACACCGTTGATATCGAAAACACGGGCTTCGTTTCTTGGTTGTGATACGGACGCAATGAATGCGCTGGCTACTTCTCCGGCGTGTAGCCAGGACACTGGCCCTATAAACGGAATGGTGTATGGCTGCTTCATTGCGGCGGCAAGAATTGCGACAGTTGTCTTTGAGCTCATGCCTTGGTCTCGACCAACGCCGTAGACGATACCCGGTCTGAGGCATGTGCTTGGGACCCCCCAGTCCTGCATATAAACTTTAGCCGTTTCCTCGTTGCAATACTTATATGCGCCGTAAAGTGTTGAAATTGTATCTGGGTCAAATACTCCATGGGCTGCGATTGAGCTCGCATAAGCAAGACGTTTGATGCCAAACTGACGAGCCGCTTCTAAAACATTGATTGTCCCAACCACGTTAACCTGCGCTCCCAATATCGGGTCTGCTTTACAAAAAGGTATTTGAAGCGCGGCTAAATGAATCTGTCTCTTATACACATCTGACGCTGCCGACGAATAGAGAGGTGTAG
>CAJXPC010000009.1 GCA_913057845.1 uncultured Pseudomonadota bacterium | reverse complement strand
ACGAGATGTAGAGAGGTCTCGTGGGCTCGGAGATGTGTATAAGAGACAGACATTCAGGTTCAGGTTTTTCAGGTCAATTTGATCCAGCGCAACAAGGCCAGTGAACAGGTCAGTACCGGAAACGTCTACAAAAAGGTGATCAAACGCCACCAGCTGCTCGCCCTCGGGCGTGGCCAGGCTCAGCTTGGAGATCCGAACGGTCAGCTTGAAGGGGTTGACCTCGGGCAAGTCCATTTTCAGCACATGGCCGGAACGTTCAAGCACCTGCTTTTCAGCCTGCCAGTGCACCAAGCGAGGCAACCCGGCCCATGCAAACAGGTAAATAAAAACAAGGATGAACAGGGGTATCAACACCACTTTGGTGCGAAGAATATTGGCGATTTTCATTTTTATTGGTTGTACGGTGGACATATGCCGTCAGTATCCTAGATCCCAGCGCTGGTGTACACTAACGCCTTCTTGCGCGGCTGTAGCTCAGTGGATAGAGTATTGGCCTCCGAAGCCAAGGGTCGTGGGTTCGATCCCCGCCAGCCGCGCCATTGAATTTTCTCTCGAGAGGCCCGTCATTTGGGCGTTTCCGTCGGAAACCAGTTTTCTCTATCCAAAAATTTCTTGTTTCGCGCAGCATGTTTGTGCCCATCTTGTGCCCCAAAATTTTGGGCACGATGGGCACAAGAGTATCGGTTTGAATATGGGCACAAGTGTGCCCATAATATTCGCTGGTTTTGATTGAGTAACCGCAATTCGGCCGGAGCGGACTTTAGCACTGACTAATGAAATGTCTAAGTTGTTAAGGGCAGTCGACGTCCAGGCCTAGAAGGGATCTGATGGTTAATCAGCTTATTAAAATTAAATTGTTGGATCGCCAACTTCTGACTAGTAACTAGGTTATATTTTTTCTCGTTTATGTAATCCTTGAGAAAGGTGTGGAATATTTCAATTGAAAGAATAATTCGGGACGTTTGGATACTGCATTATTTTTCTTTAAACCTAGTTAGGTCCAGCCATACAAGCTGTTATTCACGATTATGAAATCAAAGTCTCAGGTTCAACGGTACATTAACAACTTCCGACGAAGGATCGCTAGATTCCTGAGGCCAGGTATAGGGCTCAGCTGCTCAATTTATCTCGCAAGAACAGGGGGCGCAGTTCTTGAGTTCAAGATTGGCCCTGAAATTGAGAATGACGATAACTACGCAACGGAATCAAACAGCTTAGGCTCGGCTCTTTCGCAAATTAAGCAGAGGGCATTCGGCGGCAACTTAGAGGGATTCCATTTTTCCGGCACAAATTTTGTGATGGAACCAAATAAGATCATCTTAATAAAGGACGGCACCTCATCTGAGTGGAGTGATTCGGCCGCTGAGCGTGATGTGCAGCGAATCGTACACACGAACCAAAGGGGGGTACGATGAAACTTGGCCCTGCTGAAGGTACTCCGGAAGAAATAAAGAACTTCCTAGAAAATCAGGGATTGCAGGCTGATAAATTTTTCCAGGAACCAGAAAAACCGATTGCAGCGCATTGGTTCATAACAGCCACGCTCATCATTGCTTGTGCAATCGTAGTTCTCATGTTCTTTAAATTCACTGATACGCGTTGGCAAACCTTCACATTCCTAGTCGGGTGCGGTGGATCACTTTGGTTGGCCGCAAATATTCAACTGCGCTTTAAAAATTCGTGGGCTTCTGGCGGTGTATTGATAGCTTGTATCTTGTTTTTGTTAGTGGCTCTGGGAGTACTGTTGCCATCTGATCTTCCCAATGAAGCGAGAAAGTGGATGTAAAAACTAACTGGTCATTCGAGCGTCCGTCACAAGTTCCGCTGTTTGGCCAATTTTGCCCCGTTAGTGCTGACCACGAGCTTCGCTCCTTCCGATCCTGCTTACTTTGAGTCAATCAACGGCTTGTTAGGGCTGCTGACAAGAAACTGTATGACCGCTCCGGCCGACAAGCGGAAGTAGTAATCAATGCATTAAGCTCATTTACTACTTTAAAGGTCGTTCTTTCGCGGGCGTTATTCAGGTTCGAAAGGTTCAATCAGACCCTGGGAATCAATCCTATTCTTCCCGACCCCACTAACGCCAAATCCTACAGCATGAAAATTCAAGTCTTCGCTACTAGAAATAAATTGTCTTAGTGCTTTCACATCTTGATTCTTGGGATCCAACCACACAGCCCAATCTTCTTTCGAAATCATCACTGGCATGCGGTCGTGAACCTGTTTCAGCTTCCCGCAAGGTTCAGTTGTAATTATCGCAGTGCTCATGACAAGCTCACCATTTGTTTTGTCGATCCAGTGATCACAAACACCTGCCATCGCGAAATAGGGTATTTCATTGGGATAAATGTAAAAGGGCTGTTTGCGGCTGCCACTCCCCTCAGGTGGTGCTTGCCATTCGTAGTAGCCGCTCGAGGGAATTAAGCAGCGAAAGTTTTTGAAGGCGGTTCGAAAAGATGGCTTCTCATGAACAGTTTCCCCGCGAGCATTGTTCAATTTCGCACTTCCTGATTTGTCTTTTGCCCAATGGGGAATCAGTCCCCAAACATGATTGAGAATTACCCGCTCGCCCTGCCTATTTATTCGCACTACTGGCACTTGCGTTGTGGGCGCAATGTTGTAGCTATTCTTGAACAGGCGTTCATCTTCGGTGCAGCGTGCATCGAAATATGTTGTCAACCGCGATATTGGTCCTTCAAGAACATACCGACCGCACATAGCGCTAGTCCTGCTCGTCTACCAATTCAAACAAGTCGCCCACTTGGCAATCGAACAGCTTGCACAGGGCCTCTATTGACGCTAAATCAACTCTAGTGGCGGTCTCGTTGTATAGCAAAGTAATCGTGTTTCTGTTCAGTCCGGTGGCTCTAGCCACGTCTATAACCTTCAATTTCTGCTCGCCCATGAGCTTTGATAAATGGCATTTAATCATTCTAAAAGTCCAAATGTCATTCAGGATGACAAAAGTGTTTGACATATGCATTTTGGTGTGGCAATATGTCATACAGGATGAAGAAAAATCATCCGGAGTGCAGAAAGTTTAACGTAATGGAGGCTATATGTCACAAACTTTTTTAACCACTGAAGAGCTATCGACACGGATCAAATATGACGTGCGCACTATCCGCGATCGTTTGAAAGATTCTGTTTTGCTGGAAGGTCGCCATTATTTTCGTCCTTTTGGTGGCCGCAAGATTTTGTATGTTTGGGAAGTGATTGAAGCTGATATGCAGAAAGCGGCGTCTACCAAATTGATGGCTTCGGGCTTCTAAGGGGACATCATGGGAAGCGTACGCGCAAGAAAAGACAACGGTCAGCTTTTCCTTGATTTTAGATATCTTGGTGAGCGCTGTAGAGAACGATCTGTTTTGCCTGATTCGAAACAGAATCGATACAAGCTTGAACATCTGATGAACCAGATTGAGTCTGAGATCAAAGCAGGGCAGTTTCGCTACAGAAATTACTTTCCAGGTAGTAGTCTGCTGGAAAAAATCGAAGCCCTTGAAACTCAACAATATCAACCGACTTCGCCAATGGTTTCCATTCCAATGGCCAACCAGTCGGTGCACCAAGCGATTGAGAATATTTCCTCAGCCGGGCACCCAACCTTCGCCGAATTCGCGGAAAAGTTCATCGTTGAAAATGAGTCACTTTGGAAGCGCTCGAACATTCGTACCAAGCGGGACATCTTGGAAAAGTGGTTGATCCCACAGTTTGGAATGAGGGTGATCAGCAGTATCACCAAACAGGACCTTCTGGAATTTCGCTCAGTTCTCGCCAAAGCCCCGGGCAAAAAACCAGGAACAACAATGTCAGCTTCACGGATCAATCATGTAATGACATCTGTGAAACAGGTCTTAGATGAAGCCGCTGATCGATTCAACTTTACCACTCCGTACCAGAATATCAAACGGATGCGGATCAAAAAGACGGATGTCACACCCTTCACGATTGAAGAGGTGGAGATGATTATCAAGTACTGCCGCGAGGACTTTCGGGATTACTTCACGGTGAAGTTTTTCACGGGCATGCGCCCCGGAGAAATTCATGGCCTGAAGTGGAAGTACATCGATTTCGAAAAGCGCCTGATCACCATTCGCGAAACCATTGTGGATGACTATGAGGAAACGCCAAAGACAGCCGATTCCAACCGGGACATTCAAATGGCACCGCAGGTGTATGAAGCCCTCAAAACCCAATGGGAAGTCACTGGTAAAAAGTCGCCCTATGTATTTGCCAACGGCAACGGTGGGCCGCTTACCAACCGCAACATGAGTAACCGGGTGTGGTATCCCATGCTGCGCTCACTGGGGTTAAAACTCCGCACACCCTATCAAACCCGACACACATTCGCCACGCTGATGCTGGCCGCAGGTGAGTCTCCAGAATGGATAGCATTTCAGATGGGCCATTCCTCCACGGAAATGCTGTTCAAGGTGTACTCGCGCTATGTACCCAATTTGACTCGTCGCGATGGCTCAGCGTTTGAGCGCATGTTGGCTGCCAACTTGGGTCCTGGTGTTGCTCCTCCAGTTGTCCAGACTCCTGTGGCGGTGGCGGAAAAGTCTTCTGTTTCGCAGGCTCCAAAGCAAACCCAGCCACCACGAGTACCCAAAGCGACACCCACATCTTCTACGCCTGTTGCCGGCGTGAATCAAGCTTCCAAACCTGCCATTCAAAGCCCATGGCTGCAAATGTTTGAAAGCTACCAAAACAAGAACACTCAGAGAGAATAATCATGATCAATCCAAAACTTCCAGCCGGTAATAGCTCCCTTAGCGCTCAAGCTGATAAACAAACGGTCCGTACTAGCCAAGGTATGCACGCCAACAAAGTCTGTATTCAGAAAATGGTTCGCATCAATCCAGATGCTAACCAGCTTTTTACCGGTGCTTTCTCTGGTCTGAATATGCCGCAATTCGCAAAACTTGGTGCTGGAATCTGCGTGGCCAAACGTGGTTATATTGCGCAAAGGCAGCAGCGTGAGGGCGTAACTTACGTAAAGCTTGGTATACCGGTTTACGCTGCGGCTGATCAAATCTACCGAGAAATGCTGTTTGTAAATCTAGCCTGTAGTGGCGCAGATAGCCTGGGAGATCACTCGGTCGTGAAGGTTGTTCCCTCGTTGTGGGCCCGTGCAGTCTATGATGGTAAGAACTGCTGGGTATCGGGATTGAGCCCAGCTGAGGGTGAGCCTGAATATAACCCTTTTGACTATGCAATAGCTCAATTGCCTTCCACGCTGTATCAAGCTGGAAACACAGCAATCTGCGCTTCAAGTTTGTGCGAGTTCCTGAGTGAAACGTTTCGATTGCTAACCCCCGAGGACCGTACCCTTTATTTGGGAATCATGTTGCAGAGCAACCGCTTCCCCAGGTTCCTGAAGTACGCGGCTTCAACACGTAGTCATCACAATGGCGATCACGGACTTATGTTGCACACAGCAGAAACGGTGGCCAATGTTTTGCTTAGCTTTTTAGCGGCGTCGCCGTGGCAGAGAAGCATAGGTAAACCCGCTTTTGACCTAAGTCTTACCCTTCTTGCGGCGCTATTACATGATGCCGCCAAGGTGGACGATTACTACCGTCTTGCTCCTGATGTTTATTCTACAAATCTCAATTGCAAACTACTTGGCCATGAGCAAACCATGCTCAAGTGGATCGCAGCGGCTTGCTCTAATTCAGGGAATTATCCACTTAAGCGTGAACTACAGCTTGAACATGCCATCTGCGCCGTGAAGCGACAGCATGATCAGTCGGGTGCTCGAAAGCGTAAAACTCCCGAGAGCTTTGTGTTGCACGAAGCTGATTGCGCAAGCGCACGTGCATTCGATAAAGGTGAGAAAAGTGTCTTGCTGGCCCATCATTTTGTACGTGGAGAATCTGCATGAATAACCAGGGGCAGGGCAGCAAATATCCATTTGGTGAGACCGCTTTCCTACGGAGAGGGATTCCCCAACAGGAAAGTGTAGTTTGCAGTGAGTACTACTACAGCGACTTGTGTGAAATTCTCATTCCTAGAAATAGACAAGAAGAGCTGCAAAGCAGAATGCAATTGCTTTCCAAGGATAAATTTATCAGGCAACTTAACAGTCTGGATTTTCATGAAGAACTTCATGATTTTTTTGACTCTAAGCGATTCGAAGAATTAAAGAAGAAGTGGTCTGACAGTCTGAACGAGCACCCCAGTTGGGTATTTCAAGATGGTGGGGAGAAGAAAAATCACTCTCAAAAGGCGTTGAAAAAAGCAGAGAATCTCAAAGTTCCAGACTCTACGAGCTTGTTTCTTAAGCACTTGAAGGAGTGCATGAGTGATAGCAAAGCATACCTAACGGCATATAAGGGTAAGGCTCGGATCTTTACAGCCAGAGCCACATCAGAATTTGTAGAACAAATTGGTGAGGACCGTGAACGTATTGGCCGCTCTTGGCGGCTGTTTGTTTCAATGTCTCAAAACAACGGCTTTAGAAGAATTATCAAGCCCAGCACTTCGATTGAGAAGCGGCTGCAACACCTGCGATCTAACTTTCCAAATTTTGCACATGTCGTTGATCACGTGCTTAGGCAGATGCGAATCTGGCCTTTAAAAAACTCCCAGGAGCGAAGGCTCAAGCCAATTTTGCTGGATGGACCGAAGGGGACAGGTAAAAGTGCATTTGCCCGAGAATTGGCCGAGGCACTGAACACCCGCTATGCGTATATAAACATCTCGGCCACATCAATGGGTGGTGTGCTGACAGGGACATCCAACAAATGGGGAAACGGTCAGACGGGTTTAGTTTTCTCTGAATTGGCAAGAAGTGAAACAGCTTCGCCCCTTATTCTTCTCGATGAGATCGACAAGATGTCGTCATTTCAGCAGCACCCTGTTGAGGGGCCGTTGCTGGCGGCCCTGGAGCCACAAACCGCCCGCGAATTGCGAGATGAGTATGGGTCCATTGAGTTTGATGCTTCAAGGGTGATCTACGTGGCGACTTCTAACAATTTAAGTTCGGTTTCAGCCCCTCTTAGATCCCGGTTTGACGTATTTGATATCTCCTACCCTGATCGCAATCAGAGATTGATCATTATTCGCAGCATGCTGACGAAGTCCTATCGCAATGTCGATTTCGCACCGCAGGCTCTGAGTTTTCTGGCGAGACAAGAAAGTGATCTTCGATCGCTTCAGTCGATTCTGGATCGTGTGGTTGCCTGCCATGTGGATTTAACTCTCGCTCAGATGGGGTTGGGGCGAGGTGCAACGCTTCGTGGAAAACAGTTAATTCAGGAGCTCACGGTGAGGGTCGCTTTGGATCAGATGGGGGCCAAGGTCAGATTCTTTGATCACATTGAGGTGTGAAAGCCAAGTGATCTCAGCGATGATCCGCGTTCGATATATCAAAAAAACTGTCCTTCCCTGATGCTCTGAGAAACGGAAGTGTTAGTGGGAGGACTCAGTTTAGTAAGGAAGATTACGGTGAACAAGAAAACCAACTCATCTGATAAATCTAGTAATGAAAAGTCTGCACCGGAAACCCCAAAGTCGTCTACGCAAATTAAACAGGCGTACCAGTGGGGAGTCATTAAATATATCGACAACCAAGGAGTGCTTTATCGATTGGTTTCGGCGCCTCATGATGGTGATGATGCTGTCTGGAGTCTGAACTCTGGCATTCGTAGCTTCGAAATTCAGGATGGCTACGTGGACTTTCATGGGTTTTCAGGGTCGATTTATCGTTGCAAATTTCAGGATCAAGGCTTCAGTCAACGGATGTTAATAACCATCTTGGGGTGGAGGGCGACGGAGCTCGAGCTAGGGAATGATCTTGACCTGATGCCCTTTGCGTTGTTCTTGGGCGAGTGGGAGGCAAATAAGCCGAGGTTAATCTGAAGATAATTAGTTAAAAGTTAACACTAGTGAAGCTTTCCAATCTCCGGTATTAACGGCGATGATCTTAGTGGTGGTTCCGACTTTATCCAGCAGTCTTCTGGTTTTTGAGTCCTCAAAAGATTCTCTTTAGTTGGATGTTCTCATCAAATTTGAGCTGCTAATCAATTTACCTTTTCAGCGAAATGAGCAGCTAAAAAGTCAATCAAGTAGCGAAGCTTTAAAGGTAATTGTCTCCGCGAGGAGTAAACAGCATATATACCAAGTTCGACTGTTTGATAGTCCTCCAGCAAAGGTTGCAGTGACCCTTTTTGAAGTTCATCTTTCAAGAGAAAATCAGGTTGCAGGATGATGCCCTGATCTTGCAATGCAGCAGCTACGCATGTGTCACCGCTATTGGCATGTAACCTAGGTTTTGTTTTAACAGTTTCGATAATCCCACTTTTGTTTATGAATTCCCATTCGTCTTTTGATGACCAATAGGTGTAGGAAATGACACTGTGATTCGAGAGATCATTCGGATGTTCTGGTACTCCATGTTGTCTTAAATAGGCGGGTGATGCGCATAAAACCATGGTGGTTTTGGCTAGCTTGCGTGTAATGAAGGTAGGGTGAGGAGTGCGCGAAATTCTAATCGCCACATCGAATCCGTCTTCTACCAAGTCGACTGTGCGATCCGAGAGGGAGACCTCCATCGATATCTTCGGATACTTTTGCAAAAAACGACCCCACAGAGGTGCCAAATGGGAGATTCCGAATGTCACTGGGGCACTTATGCGCAGATGCCCAGCAGGTTCTCCTCTTCGCAAACTGAGTTCAGACTCTGCTTCTGAAAGACCGTGTAGTAGATCTGAGCAGCGAACATAAAACAGTTGACCCTCGTCGGTCATTGATAATTTGCGCGTGGTTCTATGAAGGAGACGGATTCCCAAACGCTGTTCCAAATCACCCACTTGGCGCGAGATTGCTGCTTTCGAGGTATTTAACGCCTGAGCCGCACGCACAAAGCTGCCATTGTCGACCACGGCAACGAAGGCTTGCATTTCCTGAAATTTATCCATTGTCTTGTAAAACGATACAAATAGTCATGCAAATGACTGTTTATTCCTTTTTTGGTAACAAGTAAAGTGCTGTCATTAGCAATTAATCTTATTGCTCTTTATTCAAGGACTCCCAGGAAGATCATGGCACGCTTGCCCACTTTATTTATTTCTCATGGTTCTCCCATGCTGGCGATTCAGAGTAGTCCCGCGAATCACTTCCTGCGCGACGTAGGAAAAACCTTTCCCAGGCCCTCTGCAATATTGGTTATCTCAGCCCATTGGGAGTCGAACGGGGAATTGGCTGTGTCTGTTGTTAATAATCCCTCTACGATTCACGACTTTGGTGGTTTTCCACGTGAATTATTTGAAATTCAGTATCCGGCACCGGGAGCAACGGAAGTTGGTTCGCAGGCAGCAGATTTATTGAAACAGGCTGGGTTTGAGGTACGTACAAGTTCAACAAGGGGTCTGGACCATGGAGCGTGGGTACCTTTGTGCCTAATGTATCCAGAAGCTGACATCCCCGTTACGCAAGTCTCGGTGAGGCGCGATGCATCAATGATGGAGCATGTACGAATTGGACGGGCACTGAGTACTCTGCGAGATCAAGATGTGTTGGTGATCGGGTCTGGTTCCTTGACCCACAACCTGTATGAATATAGAGGTCAAGAAATCGACGCTTCAGTGCCAGGATGGGTGAGTGAATTTGATGTTTGGATGAAGGAGCACCTTGAAGAACAAGATTTGGAGGCTTTGCTGAGTTATCGCGACAAAGCTCCCCACGCTGTTCGGAATCATCCGACTGAAGAACACCTCTCGCCACTTTTTGTTGCTCTGGGTGCCGCAGGTGAGGTTGGTGCGGTTACACGCTTGCACACCAGTTATGAATATGGTGTGTTAGCGATGGATGTGTATGCATTCGATTGACCGAAGAACTTGAATCGGTGCATTTTTAGATTTTTTTAAGGAGATTGTTATGCCTGTAGTGCGAGTTAGTTGGTTTGAAGGTAAGGATGAATCAGCAAAAAAAGCAGTAGCTGCAGAAATTACCGAGAGTATCGTAAAGAATACTGGAACAAGCCCAGAACATATTTATGTGATTTTTGAGGATATCGCGCCATCTAACTGGGCCGGTAGTGGAAAATTGTTCGGACAAGAGTCGAAAACCCCGCAAGATCCTTTATAGCTTGCATGGAATGGGGTTGGGTGGATCGAAATCACCGACACAATTAACAGTTTGCTACTCAGAGCGCATTCTTGGTCATTAGTCATTAGTCATTAGTCATTCGTCATTCTCAGGCTTGATGTACGGAATCCCTTCTGCCCGATATAGGCTGTACACCACATTCATGAATGATTTGATGGTTTCCGATTGATCATAAATCCGAGTGCTCATGATCACGGGTGAATATAAGTCGACCTCATCAAGTGTCTTGTACACAATGTCAGCACGTTTCATTCCCGTCACACTTTTAGGAACTATTGACACGCCTACACCTGCGGCCACCAAGAGCAACGCTACTTGAAGATCGCGAGCCTCTTGGAGCCTGAAAATCTTCAATCCACGATCGTTGAACGCGTCAAGTACCTGATCGGCAAAACTTGGGCGAGGTGTTTTTGGGAACACAACTACGATGTCCTGCAGCAGATCTACCAATTTTATTTTGCTACCACTGTGGGCAAGTTTGTGTCCCATGGGAAGGGCGACAACTAATTCCTCATTGCGCAAAACGGTTCTTTTTACCTTTGGATCTTCGCGGCGAATTCTACCGATACCCACGTCAATTAGACCGTCTTTCAGGGCCTGAATTTGTTCCATTGTTGTCATTTCATGAAGACTAACTTCCAGTCCGGGATTGGCAGCTTTAAATCGCCTGATCACCTCGGGCAGCAATCCGAAAAGAGTTGAGCCAACAAACCCAAGGGAAAATTTTTCCTCAATTTTCCCTAAGCGTTTTGTCATGCTTACCAGTTCTCCCGCTTGTGCCAACAAGCGGACTGCATGCTCGTAGAAAAACTGCCCCGCCTCAGTCAATTCAAGTGGACGTGATTCCCTTTCGATCAACTGGGTTTCCAGTAATTCTTCAAGCTGTTGGATCTGCCTGCTCAGTGGAGGTTGAGCCATATGTAGCCTTTCTGCGGCCTTGGTGAAATTGCGCTCTTCAGCCACGGCGAGAAAATAGCGGATGTGTCGAATTTCTATGTTCATACCTGTGGGGTATCGAAAAGATACCAATTCAGTGTTGGACACACCAATCTTAGCACTTTTATCCTTGTTTCACTGTTAAACATCAATCAGCTCCATACCGAATGAATATGATCGAACGTATCCAGGTCTACGTGTTGGACATTCCAACCATACGTCCTCACCAACTGTCTGTGGCCACCATGAAGGCGCAAACATTGGTGTTAGTTAAATTGACCTGTGCAGATGGCTTCGTGGGTTGGGGTGAGGCGACGACCATTGGTGGTTTGAAGTACGGCGACGAGAGCCCCGAGAGCATTGCAATCAATATTGAGCGGCATTTGGGCCCTTTGTTGATCGGAATGAACCCGCGCCACATTCGGCAGTGCATGCGCAAACTGCAGCAGTCTGCCCGTGGTAATCGCTTCGCGAAATGTGCTCTTGAAACCGCGATGATGGATGCGCAGGCACAGCGACTTGGCGTTCCTCTTCATGAATTGTTAGGTGGGGCACAGACAAATGCCTTGCCTGTTGCTTGGACCCTGGCCAGTGGTGACACAGATACGGATATTGCTGAGGCCAAGGCCATGCTCGCTGCCAAACGTCACAACATTTTCAAGCTGAAAATCGGTGTGCACGAAGTTAAGCGAGATGTGGCACATGTGTTGGCGATTAAGTCGGCCCTGGGTGAGCAAGCGAGTGTGCGTGTCGACGTAAATCAAGCGTGGGATGAGCCAACCGCCAACTATGCAATTTCACGATTGGTCGAGGGTGGTATTGATTTGATTGAGCAACCTTTACCAATTTCGAATGTGGCGGGAATGGCCCGTCTGACTCGACGATTCTCCGTTCCAATGATGGCTGATGAGGCCCTTATGGGTCCGCATGACGCTTTACGTTTCTGCAATCAGGCTGCCGCTTATGTCTTCTCCATCAAGATCGCGCAAAACGGCGGTTTGAGTCAGGCTCGCGTGGTAGCCGATCTGGCTGATCTTTACGGTGTATCGCTGTATGGCGGGACGATGTTAGAGGGCCCTATTGGCACGATTGCATCTGCCCACCTTTTTTCTACATTCGATGCTTTGCAGTTTGGCACAGAGCTGTTTGGACCACTTTTGTTGTCCGATTCGATATTGCGAACACCACTTCGTTATGAGGATTTTTGCCTGCATTTACCAACAGGTAAGGGTTTGGGACTGGATCTTGATCTAGAGAAGATTGAGTCCATGAGTAGAAAGCCGCTGAATTAACAGCGAGCAATAAGAGGAGGAAGACCATGTTGTTCCACGTCAAAATGACAGTGAACTTGCCGCAGTCCATGCCTGCTGAACAGGCGGACGAATTGAAACGCACCGAGAAAGCTCGTGCCCAGTCTTTGCAAAAAGAGGGTAAATGGCGACATCTTTGGAGAATCGCAGGGCAGTACGCCAACTTCAGTGTTTTCGATGTGAGCGATATCGATGAGTTGCACAGTTTGATCTCGACTTTACCGCTTTTTCCCTACATGCAAATCGAAATTAATCCGCTGGTGAGACATCCCTCATCCGTGTGGGAAGACGACCGCTAAAAAAACGGTTCCTCAGTTATACAAATCCAAAGGAGATTGTGATGAAACATAAAGACATTGAACAACTAGCTAAGAACTACATCGTTGACACCGCAGAGGGGCCAGTAAACAAACGAGTTCAGGAGATCACCCTGCGCCTGCTGACTGATTTGATGAAGGCTATTGAAGACCTGGACATTAGTCAAACTGAGTTTTGGACAGGCGTTGATTACTTTGCTAAGACTGGGGCTGTTGGTGAAATGGCATTGCTGATCCCGGGTCTGGGACTTGAACGATTTCTGGATATACGTGCTGATGAGGCGGATGAGCGAGCAGGCCTGTTGAGCGGAACGCCCAGAACAATTGAAGGCCCTCTCTATGTAGCTGGCGCGCCTGTATGTGAAGGCTTCGCTCGCCTGGATGACGGAACAGAAGAGGCTGAGGGTGAGATCCTGTTCATGGAAGGCACGGTGTTTGATAACACTGGGAAGCCAGTGCCTAACGCAACTGTTGAGGTTTGGCACGCCAATTTGAAAGGTGGTTATTCACATTTTGACAGCACGCAAAGCGCATTCAATTTGCGTCGCACTCTGGTTGCTGACGCGAATGGTAAATATAGCTTCCGCAGCATTGTTCCAAGTGGTTATTCATGCCCTCCCAACGGTCAAACCCAGAAATTACTTGATCAACTGGGGCGCCATGGTCACCGTCCTGCACACATTCACTTTTTTGTCAGTGCAGAAGGTCATGCCAAGCTCACAACTCAGATCAATATTGATGGTGATCCTTACTTGTGGGACGACTTTGCTTTTGCAAGTCGCGAAGGTTTGGTGCCAGCGATCAATAAGATTACTGATCCGGCGGAGATTCAAAAGCGCGGCTTGGATCGTCCCTTCTCGTCAATTCACTTTGATTTCCAATTGCGTCCCGCAGAGGCTGCTGTAACTGCAGAAGTTGAGCGCCCACGTCGCGCCGCTTAAGGGACTGTATCAGGAGGAGTGAGTGATGATTCCAATATTTGAGCAAAAGCCAGGTGCGCTGAATTCGATTGATGACTTCTTGGTCGAAGACGAGGAGCGTGGTGACTATCGAGTTCATCGAAGTGCGTTTACAGATGAGCGATTATTTGAGCTCGAAATGAAAACAATCTTTGAAGGAAACTGGATTTATCTGGCACATGAAAGCCAGATTCCAAACATCAATGATTTTTTTACCACCTACATGGGGCGTCAGCCTGTTTTCATAGCGCGCAATCGTCAAGGTGAATTGAATGCATTTGTGAATGCGTGTAGTCATCGAGGCGCACAGTTGTGTCGGACGAAAAAGGGCAATCGTGCGACGTACACGTGTCCTTTTCATGGCTGGACTTTTAACAACAGCGGGAAGCTTCTTAAGGTTAAAGATCCAGATGAGGCAGGGTATCCCGACTGCTTTAACAAGGAAGGTTCACACGATTTGACTAAGGTTGCGCGCTTTGAAAGCTACCGTGGCTTTTTGTTCGGTAGCTTGAATGCTGATGTGCAAAGTCTCAGTGATTTTTTGGGTGAGTCCAAGAAGATCATCGACATGATTGTTGATCAGTCTGAGGACGGATTGGAAGTATTGCGTGGATCGTCCACTTATACATTTAACGGAAACTGGAAGCTACAGGCCGAGAACGGTGCTGATGGTTATCACGTGAGCTCTGTGCACTGGAACTACGCTGCGACTACAAATGCACGGAAGCAACGTAATGCTGGTGAGGACCAAATTCGAGCCATGGATGCGGGTTCTTGGGGGCGACAGGGCGGTGGGTTCTATTCATTCGAGAATGGTCACCTGCTGTTGTGGACTAAATGGGGTAATCCGCAAGATCGTCCCAACTACAGCAAGCACGAACAGTATGTCGAAAAGTTTGGCAAGCCCACTGCTGACTGGATGATTGAAAACAGTCGCAACCTGTGTCTTTATCCAAACGTGTACTTGATGGACCAGTTCAGCTCGCAGATTCGTGTATTACGGCCTCTATCCGTCAATAGAACTGAGGTGACGATTTACTGCATTGCCCCGAAAGGCGAGTCGCCCGAGGCTCGATCACACCGTATTCGACAATATGAAGACTTCTTCAACGTGAGTGGCATGGCAACACCAGATGATCTGGAGGAGTTCCGATCATGCCAAGAGGGATACAACGGTATTGCGTCTGAATGGAATGACATGTGCCGAGGAGCAAAGCACTGGGTTAAAGGTGCGAATGAGGAAGCTCAAAAAATTGACCTAAAGCCAATTTTGAGTGGTACTCGAACGGAAGACGAGGGTCTGTACCCCATTCAGCACGGCTACTGGCGTGACGTGATGAAAAAAGCAATTGAAGGGGGAAAGTAATCATGATCAGCAGAGAACAAGTTGAGAACTTTCTCTTTAAAGAGGGCCGTTTACTTGACGAACAGCAGTGGGATGAATGGCTGGAATGCTATGACCCGTCTGCTCGATTCTGGATGCCTTCATGGGATGATGACGGGGAACTGATCAATGATCCACAGCGGGAAATTTCATTGATCTACTACCCAGATCGCAAAGGCTTGGAGGATAGGGTATTTCGCATCAAGACCGAGCGGTCTTCAGCAACCAGCCCGATTGCCCGTACGTCTCACAATATTAGTAATGTTGAAATTATTGAACAGCAGGGTACACGTTGTTCGGTACGTTTCAACTGGCATACCTTGAGTCATCGTCACAAGCAGGACTTCTCCCATTACGGGTATTGCAAGTATGAAATCGACTTTTCCGATGAAAAGCCAAAAATTATGGACAAGTACATCGTACTGAAGAACGACTACATCCATCAAGTGATCGACATCTACAACGTATAGATCACTGAAACAAGAAGCAGGAGACCAGAATCATGAACTATCAAGTTGCGCTTCAATTTGAAGACGGCGTGACTCGCATCATCGAGTGTGCACCGGGAGAAAAGTTGTCAGATGCTGCGTATCGACAGCAAGTCAATATTCCTCTTGATTGCCGGGATGGTGCTTGTGGAACATGCCGTGGACATTGTGAATCGGGTAATTATGATATGCCCGAATCCAGTTATATTGAAGATGCACTCACGCCTGAAGAAGCTGAACAGGGCTATGTTCTCGCTTGTCAGATGAAGCCAAATAGCAATTGCGTGGTTCAAATCCCAGCTTCGTCCGCAGTTTGTAAAGCTGCGGCAGGTCAATTTAAAAGTCGAGTTGCTTCAGTCAATATGTTGTCACCTTCAACTATCGAGTTCACGCTTGATTTGAAAGGCAATAAAGCTTTGGGATTTCTACCTGGTCAGTATGCCAAGGTAAATATTCCGGGCTCTGCGATGAGTCGTGCCTATTCTTTTAGCTCGATCTCCGGTGCTGAAAGGGCCAGCTTTGTTGTGCGAAATGTGCCTCAGGGCAAGATGAGTGAATATCTAACTGCACTGGCGAAACCAGGAGATGAGGTGGCGTTTGAAGCGCCTTTCGGAAGTTTTTATCTTCGCCCAATTACTAGACCTACGCTGTTTCTAGCTGGTGGAACTGGTATTGCACCTGTCTCTTATACACATCTGACGCTGCCGACGAATAGAGAGGTGTAG